>JBKJSU010000591.1:0-8432 GCA_046594415.1 Casimicrobiaceae bacterium
GCCGCGGTCCACGTCGACGAAATGCTGGGCAACCAGGAAGTCGTCGTGAAGAACATCGGGCCGCAGCTCTCGCGCGTGTCGGGCATTTCGGGCGCCACGGTGCTCGGCACCGGCGAAATCGTGCTGATCATCAATCCGGTGCAGCTTGCAAGCCGCACCGACATTCCGCATTTCGATCCGTCGGGCGAGGATCGCGCGATGGGCGACCGCCCGCGGGCGCATGTGGCGCCGGTTTCCACGCGGCCGACGGTGATGATCGTGGACGACTCGCTGACCGTGCGCAAGATCACGAGCAGGCTGCTGCAGCGCGAGGGCTTCGCGGTCACCACGGCCAAGGATGGCGTGGACGGACTGCAGGTACTGAGCGAAACGATGCCGGATGTGATTCTGCTCGACATCGAGATGCCGCGGATGGACGGCTTCGAATTCACCAAGACGATCAAGGGCGACGCAAGGTATGCCAACATCCCGATCATCATGATCACGTCGCGCACCGCCGAAAAGCATCGCAACATGGCGGCCGAACTCGGCGTGGACATGTATCTCGGCAAGCCGTACCAGGAAGAGGAGTTGTTACGGCACCTGCGCGAGATGACCGGCGTGGGCGCCACCGCCTGACGCTCGCCCATCCAGCATCCGGCACCCCGGCGCGGGCGATCGCACCGTGGTGCTTTCGGGCGTGTAACATTCGTGCATGAGTCCGTCGTTGCCCCTTGCCGGCGCGCGTATCGGCACGCGCGAAGGTGCGATCGCCGCGGCGCAGGCACGTTTCGACGACGGCCGCTTTGCCGCCGATCTGCGGCGCCGGGTCGCCTTCCGCACGGACAGCCAGCGCGACGGAGCGCGCGCTGATCTTGCGTCGTACCTCGCGCAGGAAATGGTGCCCGCGCTGGCGGCGCTGGGCCTTTCCTCGCAGCTCTTCGACAACCCCGTCGCGACCGGCGGTCCGCTGCTGGTCGCGCAGCGCATGGAAGATCCCGCGCTGCCCACCGTGCTGACCTACGCGCATGGCGATGTCGTGCTTGGTTACGACGCCGAGTGGCGCGCGGGACTGTCGCCGTGGACGCTCGCCATCGAAGGCGACCGCTGGTACGGCCGCGGCACGGCCGACAACAAGGGCCAACACAGCATCAATCTCGCGGCGCTTGCAAGCGTGCTGGCCGAGCGCGGGCGCCTGGGCTTCAACCTCAAGGTGTTGGTGGAGACGAGCGAGGAAACGGGGTCGCCCGGGTTGCGCGCATTCTGCGAACAGCAGCGCGAGCGGCTGCGCGCCGATCTCTTCATCGCGTCGGATGGGCCGCGACTGCGCGCCGACCAGCCGACGCTGTTCCTGGGCAGCCGCGGCGCATTCAATTTCGACCTGACGGTGGCGCCGCGCGCGGGCGGCCATCACTCGGGCAACTGGGGCGGCCTGCTTTCCAATCCGGGCACCGTGCTGGCCAATGCGATCGCCTCCCTGGTCAATGCTCGCGGCCGTATCCTGGTGCCGGCGCTGCGGCCGCCACCCGTCCCCGCTGCGGTTCGGCGCGCGCTGGCCGACGTGGTTCCCGGCGAGCCGGGCGGCCCGGCGATCGATCCTGACTGGGGCGAGGAGGGGCTGACAGCCGCCGAGCGCGTGTTCGCGTGGAACAGTCTCGAGGTTCTCGCCTTCAAGACCGGCAATCCGGACCATCCCGTCAATGCCATTCCGCCGCGCGCGCGCGCCCACATGCAGTTGCGCTTCGTTGTCGGCACCGACCCCATGCAGCTGATGGCGGCGCTGCGCGAGCACTTCGATCGCATGGGGCTGCAACAGGTCGAGGTCACGACGGTGCCGGACACGTTGATGCCGGCCACGCGGCTCGACCCCACGCACCCATGGGTGCAGCGTGTTGCGCACTCGATCGCCACCACGACCGGCGCGCCGCCGGTGATCCTGCCGAATCTTGGCGGTTCGCTGCCCAACGATTGCTTTGCCGATGTGCTGGGCCTGCCGACGGTGTGGGTTCCCCATTCCTACCCGGCATGCGCGCAGCACGCCCCCAACGAGCACCTGCTGGGGTCGGTCGCGCGCTCGGGCCTCGGCCTGATGGCCGGAATTTTCTGGGATCTGGGGGAAGCCGACGCTGGCGCTGCGAACCTTGCGGCACATCAACGCATTCCCGCACGAATGGGCTAAATTGACCGTTCAAACCTGAAGGAGGAGCGATGGCGAACCACGCCACGGAACAGCTTCGCACCATCGCGCTGGTCGGCCAGGGCGGTGCGGGGAAGACCACTCTCACGGAAGCGCTGCTGGTCAAGGCCGGCGCGGTGCTCGCCGCCGGCAGTGTCGAGCGCGGTACCACCGTCAGCGACTTCGACCCGTTCGAGAAGCAATACCAGCACTCGCTGCGATCCGCATTGGTGCACTTCGAGACCGGCGGCACGCGCGTGCATCTCATCGACACGCCGGGCTTCCCCGACTTCATCGGGCAGGCGATCGGCGCACTCGATGCGGTGGAGACGGCCGCCGTCGTGATCAATGCGCAGGCCGGCATCGAGATGGTCGCCACGCGCATGATGGACCAGGCGGCGCGACGCAAGCTATGTCGCGTGGTCGTCGTCAACAAGATCGATGGCGACAATGTCGACCTGGAAGCGTTGCTGGCGGCCATCCAGGAATCCTTCGGCAAGGAGTGTCTGCCGATCAATCTTCCGGCCGCTGGCGGCAAGCGCGTGGTCGACTGTTTCTTCAATCCATCCGGCACTGCGGATTTTTCGTCGGTGGAAGCCGCGCATCGCGCGCTGGTCGACCAGGTGGTCGAGGTCGACGCGGCATTGATGGCGATCTACCTCGAGCGCGGCGAGGTGGCCCCCGAGGAATTGCATGCGCCCTTCGAGCAGGCGTTGCGCGACGGCCATCTGGTGCCCGTGTGTTTCGTGTCTGCACGCACCGGCGCGGGCGTGGCCGAACTGCTGCAGGTGTTTGATCGCCTGCTGCCCAATCCGACGGAGGGCAATCCGCCGCGCTTCACCAAGGGCGAGGGCGCCGCAGCGGCGGAGTTCCATTCGCAACCGGACCCCAAGCAGCATGTGCTGGCGCATGTGTTCAAGGTGGTGATGGATCCGTTCGTCGGCAAGCTCGGCATCTTCCGCGTGCACCAGGGAACGGTCACGCGCGATACGCAGCTCTTCGTCGGCAGCGGCCGCAAGCCGTTCAAGGTGGGGCATCTTTTCATGCTGCAGGGCGGCAAGAACGTCGAGATCGACAGCGCGGTTCCCGGCGATCTCGCGGCAGTGGCCAAGGTGGACGAGATCGAATTCGACTGCGTGCTGCACGACTCGCACGACGAGGATCACATCCACATGCAGCCGCTCGAGTTCCCCACGCCGATGCATGGCGTCGCGATCGAGCCGAAACGTCGTGGCGACGAGCAGCGGATTTCGGAGGTGCTGCACCGGATGACGGCCGAGGATCCGACACTGGTCGTCGCACACGACACCAATCTCAACGAGACGGTGCTATGGGGCCTGGGCGAACTGCACCTGCGCTCGGTGCTCGAACGGATGGCGGGACAGTTCAAGCTCGAAGTCACCACGCGGCCGCCACGCATCCCCTATCGCGAGACGATCACGGCGGCCGCCGAAGGGCACAGCCGCCACAAGAAGCAGACGGGCGGCGCGGGCCAGTTCGGCGAGGTGTTCCTCAAGATCGAACCGCTGGCGCGCGGCGCGGGCTTCGAATTCGTGAGCACGGTGAAGGGCGGCGCGATTCCCACGTCGTTGATTCCCGCCGTGCAGAAAGGCGTGGAGCATGTGCTGGCGGCGGGGCCACTGGCGGGCTTTCCGCTGCACGACGTGCGTGTCAACGTCTACGACGGCAAATACCATCCGGTCGACTCGAAGGAAGTCGCGTTCGTGGCGGCCGGCCGCAAGGCGTTTCTCGATGCCATTGCCAAGGCCCGGGCGATCGTGCTCGAACCGGTGGTGGGTGTCGAGATCAATTGCCCCGCGGCCAACATCGGCGACGTGACCGGCGACCTCGCGTCGCGGCGCGGGCAGGTCACCGGCACCAAGACGCTGCAGTCGGGCTCGCTGGCGGTGACAGGGCAGGCCCCGCTGGCGGAGCTGGAAGGTTATGCCGCGCGGATCAAGTCGATGACCGGCGGACTGGGTGCGTGGTCGATGGAACTGTCCCACTATGAACCGGCGCCGCCGTCGCTCCAACTGCAGCTTGCGGCGGAGCACGCGAAGCATCGGCGGCACGAGGAGGATTGACGCTTGTTGTTGGCGGGACGCGGGGGCGCGGTATGTCGCCTGCCGCTGAGGTAGCCGAACGGCCAGTTCGTTCAACCCCGCTTGAACAATAGCAATGCCGCGGCGCGCGATTGCGCGTGGTCGACGACGGGTGCTGGATAGTCGCGACCGATCACCACACCCTTCGCCTGCTGGATCGTCGGCGGCACCAGCCACGGTGCGTGGATTTCCTTCGCGTCCAGCGCCGCCAGTTCGGGTACGTAGCGGCGAATGAACTTGCCTTCGGCATCGAAGCGCTGCGATTGGGTCACCGGATTGAAGATGCGGAAATAGGGCTGCGCATCGCAGCCGGTGGACGCCGCCCATTGCCAGCCGCCGTTGTTGGACGCGAGGTCGAAGTCGATCAGCGTGTCGGCGAAGTACTTTTCGCCCCACCGCCAGTCGACCAGCAGGTCCTTGACGAGGAACGACGCGGCAATCATCCGCAACCGGTTGTGCATGTAGCCAGTGGTGTTCAGTTGCCGCATCGCCGCGTCGACGATTGGATAGCCGGTGGTACCGGCACACCACGCGGCGAAGTGCGCCGGATCATTGGGAAACGCGAGGCCGACGTAGTCGGGCTTGAAGCTTTGGCCCACCACCCGCGGGTGATGCCACAGGATCTGCGCGTAGAAATCGCGCCAGATCAGTTCGTTGAGCCAGGTCTGTGCGCCGGCGCCGTCGGGTTCGAGCGAAAGCCGATGCGCATACGCGGCAAGTTCGCGGATCGACACCGTGCCGAAGCGCAGATGCACCGACAGGTAGGACGGACCCTTGACTGCGGGAAAGTTTCGCGCGTCGCGATAGGCATCGATGCGGTTGCGAAAGTCCTTGAACAGCTTCGAGCCGCCGGCCATGCCACAGGCAACGCCGAGCCCGGCGAGGTTGGTGCGGGCGAAACCCATGGCCTCCAGCGTGGGCGCAGCGGCGATGTCGGGGGCGGGTGCCAGGTTGCCGCAATACTTCGCCACTGGATAGGACTTGAGATGATATGGCGTCACCGTGCGCAGCCACGCATTCTTGTACGGAGTGAACACGGAGAACGCATTGCCCGATTGTGTCAGGATCTCGGCGCGCTCGAAAATCACCTGGTCTTTGCTGGTGTGGAACGCGATGCTCCGTTCGGCAAGCGCGTGGGCCACGGCGGCATCGCGGTCCTGCGCGGCAGGCTCGTAGTCGTGATTGGCAAAGACCGCGTCGACCTTGAGCCGGGCGGCTAGCGCCGGAATGGCCTCGCGGGCCACGCCATGAAGCACGATCAGCCCGCCGCCGCGCCTCGCCAGTGCGGCGCCGAGTTGCACGACCGATTCCCAAATGAACTCGACCCGACGGTCGTCCGCGCGGGGCAGGGCATCGAGGATCTCGCGATCGAAGACAAAGACGCAGTGGACGGCGCGGGCGCGCCGTAGCGCGTGGTAGAGCGCCGCATGGTCGAAGTCGCGCAGGTCGCGGCGAAACCAGACCAGCGCCCGGTCGTAGTCGGGCCGGGCGGAAGGGGGCGTGGAGGTTGGCATGGGTGGCGGCAGGGGACGGGGCAAAGGAGTGCCCGATAAGCCGGCCGATTGTGGCGCACCTCCCTACCGTTTACAATTCGACGCCATGGAAGACTCCGTCAATCTTACCGACCACTTCCTGATTGCCATGCCCGCCATGGCCGATCCGCGCTTCGCGCATACGCTCACTTACGTGTGCGAGCACAACAAGGATGGCGCGCTGGGCATCGTCATCAACAAGCCGATCGACATGACGCTCTCGGCGCTGTTCGAGCAGATCGAGGTGCCCTTGGCCGACGATGTGCTGCGCATGGCACCCGTGCATTTCGGCGGGCCGGTCCAGACCGATCGCGGCTTCGTCCTGCACCGGCCTCTGGGTAACTGGCAATCCACGCTGGCAATCGGCGATGACCTGGGCCTCACCACGTCGAAGGATGTCCTCGAGGCCGTGGGTCGCGGGGATGGCCCCAAGGATGTATTCGTGTCGCTGGGCTATGCAGGCTGGTCGGCCGGCCAACTCGAGCAGGAGCTTGCGCAGAATGCGTGGCTGACGGTGGCCGCGGATGCCGGCGTGCTCTTCGACACGCCGGCCGAACGCCGGCTGCCGGCGGCGATGCAGCTTCTGGGCATCGACTTCGCGCGCCTGTCCGAAGACGTCGGGCACGCGTGATCCGGGGCCGTGACGCTTCCAGTCGCCACGGTGCTGGCGTTCGACTTCGGTACTCGCCGCATTGGCATGGCCATCGGCAATACGCTCACTGGCATTGCCCGGGAGCTGTCCACGATCGACGAGCCGCGCGACGAGCAGCGGTGGGAGGCAATCGCCAAAGTGGTCGCGGAATGGCAACCGCAAATCCTGGTGGTGGGATTGCCCGTCCACGCCGATGGCACGCCGCATGCGATGACCGCGCGCGCCGCCACCTTTGCGCAGCGCCTGCGCACGACGTTCGCGCTCCCCGTGGAGACGGCCGACGAGCGCCACACCACGCAGGCAGCGCAGGCGGAAGTGGTCGCGGCGCGTGGTGGGCGGACAGCGCGCGAGGCGCGCGACGCAGTGGCCGCCAGGTTGATCCTGCAGGGATGGCTCGATGAGCGCACCCGCGCCGATTCCTGACGCCGAGGTCCTGCTCGAGCGCCTCGCCGAGCGCATGCGCCCTGCGGTCGCCTTCGATGCCGCGTTCGTCGGTATCTATTCGGGCGGCGCGTGGCTGGCGGAGCGCCTGGGTTCGATGATCCCCGGCAACCATCCGGTGGGTTTCATCGACGTGTCGTTCTACCGCGATGATTATTCGACCACCGGCCTCAAGGCCAAGAGCCGGCGCACCGAGCTGCCCTTCGACGTCGACGGCGCCACCATCGTGCTGATCGACGACGTGCTGTTCACCGGGCGCAGCGTGCGTGCGGCGATCAACGAACTGTTCGACTTCGGGCGCCCGGCGGCCATCGAACTCGCAGTGCTGGTCGACCGCGGCGGTCGCGAGCTGCCCTACGAACCCACCTATTGCGGCGAGCGCCTCGCGGTGGCCCGCGATTTGTCCATCGTCCTCTCGCGCGACGGCGAAAAGTTGCGTCTCGCCGTCGAGGCGGCGCAAGCATGACGAGCGCGCCGCGCCCGGGTGTGCGATGACCGCCACCCGCAATCCGCAACTCGACGCGCAGGGGGCATTGACCCATCTGTTGACGCTGGAAGGGCTGCCCGCGGATGTGATCACCGGCATCCTCGACACGGCGGAGCCCTTCGTGTCAATTGCCGAGCGCGAGGTCAAGAAGGTCCCGCTGCTGCGGGGCAAGGCAGTGTTCAACCTGTTCTTCGAAAATTCGACGCGCACGCGCACCACCTTCGAAATCGCCGCCAAGCGGCTGTCGGCGGACGTCATCAATCTCAACATCGGCGCCTCGTCCACCAGCAAGGGCGAGACGCTGCTCGACACCGTCGACAATCTCGTGGCCATGGACGCGGATATCTTCGTCGTCCGCCACTCGCAGTCCGGCGCGCCGCATCTCATCGCGCAGCATCTCAATGCGCACGGCCGCAACCACGTGCACGTGGTCAACGCGGGCGACGGGCGGCACGCGCATCCCACGCAGGGCCTGCTCGATCTCTACACGATCCGCAACTACAAGCGCGACTTTCGCAACCTCACCGTGGCCATCGTCGGCGACGTGCTGCATTCGCGGGTTGCGCGCTCGCTGATCCACGGCCTCACCACGCTGGGCACGCCGGAAGTGCGCGTCATCGGCCCAAAGACGCTGCTGCCCACGCGGGTGGAGGCCCTGGGCGTGCGGGTGTTCCACGACATGCGCGAAGGTTTGCGCGGCTGTGATGCCGTGGTGATGCTGCGTCTGCAGAACGAACGCATGAAGGGCGCGCTGCTGACGTCGGCGGGCGAGTACTTCAAGCACTACGGATTGACGGAGGAGAAGCTGGCGGTGGCCAAGCCCGACGTGATCGTGATGCACCCGGGGCCGATGAATCGCGGTGTCGAGATCGATTCGGCGGTGGCCGATGGCGCGCGCAGCGTGATCCTGCCGCAGGTCACGTTCGGCATCGCGGTGCGGATGGCGGTGATGAGCATCATCGCGGCCAACGGATGAGCGTACTCCAATGAAGATCGCCATCAACAACGGCCGCCTTGTGGAGCAAGCGAGCGGTCTCGATCGTGTCGCATCGCTGTACGTGGC
>JBKJSU010000017.1:0-6090 GCA_046594415.1 Casimicrobiaceae bacterium
ACGAAGCACGAATGGGACGTCGTCACCAAGCTGGCCGCGCGCAAGCCCGCCAAGGCATGAGCGTTACGCCCGGAGCAGAACAGCCAGGCCACAGCGTCGTGCGGCCTTGAACTTCACGCTGCTCGCGGTCCTCGTCGCGCTGGGCGTGGTCGTCGGCTTCCTGGCCGGCCTGCTCGGCATCGGCGGCGGCTTCACGATCGTTCCGGTGTTGATGGAAGTGTTCGAGCGCGAAGGCGTGCTCACTGCGCACGTACTGCCGCTGGCCATCGGTACCTCGTCCGCCACGATCGTGTTCACGGCCATCGCTTCCACGCGGGCCCATCATTCGCGCGGGGCCGTTGACTGGCCGACCGTGCGGGCGATGGCGCCAGGGCTGGTCGTCGGCTCACTGATCGGGCCGCAGATCGCCAGCGCGCTGCCCACGCGCGTGCTGGCCGCCATCTTCGGCCTGTTCATCTGGTCAGCGTCGTACAAGATGGTGCGCAACAAACCGCCCAAGGCCGACCGCGAGTTGCCCGGGGCTGGCGCGCTCGTCGGTATGGGCAGCGTCATCGGCGTGATGGCCGGCATGGTGGGCACCGGCGGCGCATTCCTCGCGGTGCCGTTTCTTACCCGCTGTAATGTCAGGATGCAGACGGCGGTGGCCACGTCCGCGGCTATCGGCATACCGATCGCGTTCGCGGCGACGGCGGGCTACGTGATCGCGGGGTGGGACAAGGCCGGATTGCCGGCGCACGCCATCGGCTATGTCTACCTGCCGGCGCTGGTGGTGATCGCGCTCGCGACCACGATGCTCGCTCCGCTCGGCGCGCGCATGGCGCACGCGTGGCCGGTGGCGCGCCTGCGCCGGGCCTTTGCCGGCATGCTGTTCGTGCTGGGCGCCTATATGATCTGGAAAGCGCTGCGCTGAGATAGCGTATCACGCGGTCTGTGTACGCTGTCCCTGCGAGGCTGGCGCCTCGCCTACAGGCGACGCGGTGAGTTGGCGCATCACCTGGTCTGTGTACGCTGTCCCGGCGAGGCTGAAGCCTCGCCTACAAGGTCTCGACGTTACTGCGACTGGTGCACTTCAACCGTTCGGTATCGCCGCATCCAGGTTGTAGCCGGACTGCGCACTCACCGTGCCGCCTGCCGATACCCGCACCGCGCAATACTTGAACTCCGGGATCTTACCGAACGGGTCGAGCGCGGCATTGGTGAGGATATTGGCCGCCGCCTCGTAGTACGCAAACGGAATGAACACCGAATTGCGCGGCGTTCCGGCATCGGCGCGCGCGCGCAGCGCCACCTTGCCGCGGCGCGATTCAACGGTGATCACGCCGTCGGGCGCTAACCCGAGCGCGTCGAGATCCAGCGGATGGATCGAAACATGGGCCTCGGGCTCGATCGCATCCAGCACGCGAGTGCGCCGCGTCATGCTGCCGGTGTGCCAGTGCTCCAGCTGGCGCCCGGTGATCAGCACGAACGGATAGTCGGCATCCGGTTGCTCGGCGCCCGGGATGATATTGGCCGGCACGAACCTGCCGCGCCCGCTTGCCGTCGGAAAGCTGTCGATGAAAATGATGGGCTCGCCCGCGTCGCCTTCCTGTTCGCACGGATAGGTGACCGCGCTCTCGGCCTCCAGCCGCTCCCACGTGATGCCCGCGATCGATGGCATCGCCTGGCGCATTTCCGCGAACACATCGCGCGGATGCGCGTAATTCCAGTCGAGGCCGAGCTGCTTCGCCATGTCGACAATGATGCGCAGGTCCTGCCGTGCCTCGCCGGGTGGCGACAACGCCTGCCGGCCAAGCTGCACGGTGCGGTCGGTGTTGGTGAACGTGCCGGTTTTCTCGGGGAAGGCCGAGGCCGGGAGGATCACGTCGGCCAGGTAGGCCGTCTCGGTGAGGAAGATGTCCTGCACCACCAGCATCTCGAGATCCGCCAGCGCGGCGCGCGCGTGGCTCACGTCCGGGTCGGACATCGCCGGATTTTCGCCCATGATGTACATGCCGCGAATTTCACCCGCATGCACGGCGTCCATGATCTCGACCACCGTCAGGCCCGGCGTCGGATCGAGCGGCGTGCGCCACAGCGCTTCGATTTTCGCGCGCCACACCGGCTCGTCGATGCGGTGATAGTCGGGCAGCATCATCGGGATGAGACCGCAGTCGGAAGCGCCCTGCACATTGTTCTGCCCACGCAGCGGATGCAGGCCCGTGCCGGGGCGACCCACCTGTCCCGTCATCAGCGCCAGCGCGATCAGGCAGCGCGCGTTGTCGGTGCCGTGGATGTGCTGCGAAATCCCCATTCCCCACAGAATGATCGACGCCGTCGACGTGGCGTACATCCGCGCGACCGCGCGGATCGTCTCCGCGGGAATGCCGCAGATCGGCGCCATCAGCTCCGGGCTCATGCCCTCGACGTTGCGGCGCAGTTCCTCGTAGCCGGTGGTACGGGCGGCGATGAAGTCTTCGTCGACCAATTCTTCGTGCACGATCACGTGCATCAACGCGTTGAGCAGCGCCACATCGGTATCGGCGCGGAACTGCATGAAGTGCGTGGCAAGCCGCGCGAGGTCGGAGCGCCGCGGATCGGCGATGATCAGCTTGCTGCCGTTCTTGACCGCGTTCTTGATCCAGGTGGCCGCCACCGGATGATTGACGGTGGGGTTGGCGCCGATGATGAAGATCACCTCGGCGTCGAGCACGTCCATCACCGGATTGGAGACCGCGCCCGAACCGATGCCTTCCAGCAGCGCCGCCACGCTCGATGCGTGACACAGGCGCGTGCAGTGGTCGACATTATTCGAGCCAAAGCCGGTGCGCACCAGCTTCTGGAACAGGTACGCCTCTTCGTTGGAACCCTTGGCGGAACCGAAACCGGCCAGCGCGTGTTTGCCGTGCGTATCGCGGATGCGCGCCAGCGTGCCGCCGGCGAGAGCGAGCGCCTCCTCCCACGTGGCTTCGCGGAACACGGACAGCGGGTCGCCCGGGTTCATCGTGAAGTCGGCCGATTTCATCATGCCGGCCTTGCGGATCAGCGGCTTGGTGAGGCGCTGCGCGTGATGCACGTAGTCGAAACCGAAGCGCCCCTTCACGCACAGGCGTTCCTCGTTGGCGGGGCCCTTGCGGCCCTCCACGCGAACGATGTGATTGTCCTTGACGTGATACGTGAGCTGGCAGCCCACGCCGCAGTACGGACAGACCGACGACACTTCCTTGTCGGCCTTGACCAGGTAGGCATTGTTCGCCGGCGCCAGTGCGCCGGTGGGGCAGGCCTGCACGCATTCGCCGCAGGCGACGCACGAACTCGCGCCCATCGTGTCACCCTGGTCGAACACGATGGCCGACGCCGCGCCGCGGAACGCATAGCCGATCACGTCGTTGACCTGCACTTCGCGACACGCGCGCACGCAACGTGTGCACTGGATGCACGCATCGAGATTGACGGTCATCGCGGGGTGCGAAAAGTCCGCGGGCGGTTGCACGCGTGGCGCGAAGCGAGGGATCCCGATGCCGAGCTTGCGCTGCCACAGCGCCAGCTCGGAGTCCGGCTTGTAGACGGTGGAGGAAACATCCGAGGCGAGCAGCTCGACGATCATCTTCTGCGCATGCACGGCGCGCGCGCTGTCGCTTTTCACGTCCATGCCGGGCGTGGGATAGCGGCAGCATGACGGCGCCAGCGTGCGCTCGCCCTTGATCTCGACCATGCACGAGCGGCAGTTGCCGTCCGGACGCATGCCCGCGGCGTAGCAGAGCCGGGGAATTTCCACACCGTAGCGATCGGCCGCCTGCAGCAGCGATTCGCCGACGTTGCCCACCACCGGTTGGCCGTTCAGCAGGAACTCGACGGTGTTCAGGTCACGGGCGTTCATCGGCGTTCTCCAAAACGAAGGGGCATGCGTGCGCGCATCGCCGCTTCAGCCAATTTCTGCAGGAAAGTACTTCACGACGCAGCGCAGCGGATTGGGCGCGGCCTGCCCCAGTCCGCAGATCGACGCGTCGACCATTGCCTGCGCCAGGTCCTCGAGCAGCGCGGTATCCCACTGTGCAGCGGACATGAGGCCTACGGCCTTTTCAGTGCCGACGCGGCAGGGGGTGCACTGGCCGCACGACTCGTCCGCGAAGAATCGCATCATATTGAGCGCGGCATCGCGGGCCTTGTCGTGCTGCGACAGCACTATCACGGCGGCGGAGCCGATGAAACAATCATGCGGCTGGAGCGTGTCGAAGTCGAGCGGCACGTTGGCCAGCGACGCGGGCAGGATGCCGCCCGAAGCGCCTCCGGGCAGGTAGCCGTACAGCGTGTGTCCGGGCGCCATGCCGCCGCAAAATTCGTCGATCAGTTCACGCAGCGTGATTCCGGCGGGGGCGAGATGCACGCCGGGAATGCGCACGCGGCCCGATACCGAGAATGAGCGCAGGCCATGCCGGCCATTGCGACCGTGGCTTGCAAACCACTCCGCACCATTCTCGAGGATGTCGCGGACGAAATAAAGCGTTTCCATGTTGTGTTCGAGCGTGGGCCGCCCGAAGAGCCCCACCTGCGCCACGTAGGGAGGGCGCAGGCGCGGCATGCCGCGCTTGCCTTCGATCGATTCGATCATCGCCGACTCTTCGCCGCAGATGTAGGCCCCGGCGCCGCGCCGCAACTCGATGGTGGGCAGCGGCACTGGAGGATCGGCCAGCAGCGCCGCCAACTCCCCGGCAAGCAACTCGCGGCATGCCGCGTATTCGTCACGCAGGTAGATGTAGATCGCGTCGATGCCTGTCGCCCAGGCGGCGATCAGCATCCCTTCGAGAAATCGGTGCGGATCGCGCTCGAGATAGTAGCGATCCTTGAAGGTGCCGGGCTCGCCCTCGTCGATGTTGACGGCCAAGAGGCGCGGCGCGGGTTCGGCGCGCACGATGCGCCACTTGCGCCCGGTAGGAAAGCCAGCGCCCCCCAGGCCGCGCAGCCCCGAATGCTCCATCGTCGCCATCACGGCGTCGATGTCGCGCGTGCCGTCGACGCATTGCCGCAGCGTGGCGTAGCCGCCGCTCGCGCGATATTCGGCGAGGCGCATGGCGGCCGGCGGTTCTGCATGCATGCGGCCGTCGGCGACGGCAGCGGCTACCAATTCCGGGGTGGCCTGGTCGATCGTCCGGGTGCCGACGACGGCGGCAGGCGCATGTTCGCAGCGGCCGATGCAAGGCGCCGGGATCACGCGCACGCCGGGGCCGACCGATTGTTGCAGCTGGACCAGCAATTCGTGGCTGCCGGCCATCGCGCACGACAGGGTGTCGCACACGCGCACCGTAACCGGCGGCGGCGCCGGCTCGTCATCGCGCAGCACGTCGAAGTGGTGATAGAACGTCGCGACCTCGTACACCTCGGTCGTGGCGAGCTTCATCTCCGCAGCCAGCGCCGTCAGATGGGCGGCGCTGATGCAGCGGTAACGATCCTGGATCTGGTGCAGGAATTCGATCAGCAGGTCGCGCCGCCGCGGACCGTCGCCGAGCAGCGCAGCGACCTCCGCCAGTGCCTGCGGATCCACCGCGCGGCCCTTGGGCTGGCCACGACCGCCCCGCTTCTTGCCGAGGCCGGCAATGTCGATGACCTGTTCCCGCATCTCTGCCATTTCCGGATCCCTTGCGGTCAAGTCAGGAAGTCGCAATACTTCTCGACGTAGGCGGCGAGGTCGAGCGTGTGTTGACGGGTCAGCCGCTCGGCCAGATCGGTGTCGCGCTGCTCGAGCGCGTCGATGATCTTCATGTGGTCGACGATGGAGCGGGACGCCCGGTCGTCCTTGGAGATCGTCATCTTGCGAATGGCGCGCACGTGGATCAGCAGGTTCTGCACGGTCTCGGTCATCAGCTTCGATCCGCCCAGCTTGAAGATGGCCTGGTGGAACGCGAGGTTGGTCTCGGAGTATTCCTCGAGATTGGCCGTGGGCTTCGCGTCGGCAAACGTGTCGAACATGTGGCGCAGCGACGAGAGTTCGGCGTCGGAGGCGCGCTGCGTGGCCAGCCGCGCCGACATGCTCTCCAGCGCAGCCCACATCTGAATCATGTCGATGATGTCGCGCTTGGTCTTGCGCACAATGAAGATGCCGCGTCGCGGCAGCGT
>JBKJSU010000272.1:0-2725 GCA_046594415.1 Casimicrobiaceae bacterium
TTGTGCGTCTACGTGGCGATCGACGCTGCGGTCAAATTTTCGGTGTTGAAGATTCGCAATGCGTCGGGGCGCACGCGCCGGCTTTCGGCGACCGGCTACGTGGAATGGGTGCTGGGCGACCTGCGGCCGAAGACCACGATGCACGTGATCACCGAGACCGACCCCAGGACCGGCGCACTGCTGGCGCGCAACCCGTACAACAACGAATTCCCGGACCGGGTTGCGTTCTTCGATGTCGAGGATCCGGCGCGCAGCCTCACCGGCGACCGCGCCGAATTCATCGGGCGCAACGGCACGTTGCGCAATCCGGCGGCCATGGCACGGGCACGGCTTTCCGGCAGGGTGGGCGCGGCGCTCGATCCGTGCGCGGCGATCCAGGTTCCATTCGAACTGACCGACGGTGACGAGCGGGAGATCGTGTTCAGGCTCGGCGTGGGACGCAACGCCGCGGACGCCGGCGATCTCGTGCAACGCTTCCGCACCCCTGGCGCGGCGCAGGGTGCATTGGAGGCCGTCCACGCGCACTGGTCGCGCACGCTTGACGTGGTGCAGGTGGACACGCCGGATGCATCGCTCAACGTGCTGGCCAATGGCTGGCTCCTGTACCAGACGGTGGCGTGCCGGATGTGGGCGCGCACCGGCTACTACCAGTCGGGCGGCGCGTATGGTTTCCGCGACCAGTTGCAGGATTCGATGGCGCTTGTCCACACCGAGCCCGCGCTGATGCGCGAGCACCTGCTGCGCTGTGCGGGAAGGCAGTTCGTGGAAGGCGATGTCCAGCACTGGTGGCATCCACCGTCCGGCCGCGGCGTGCGCACGCATTGTTCGGACGACTATCTGTGGTTGCCCCTGGCCACGGCGCGTTATGTCAAGGCGACCGGCGACAGGAAGGTGCTGAATGAGTCGGTCCAATTCCTCGAGGGTCGCCTGGTCGACGCGGGAGCCGACTCCTATTACGACCTGCCGGGGCGATCGGCCACGACGGCCACGCTCTACCAGCACGGCGTGCGGGCGATCACGCATGCGCTGCAGTTCGGCGCGCATGGCCTGCCGCTGATGGGTTCCGGCGACTGGAATGACGGCATGAACCTCGTCGGCATCAAGGGCACCGGCGAAAGCGTCTGGCTGGGATTCTTCCTTTGCACGGTGCTGCAGCAGTTTGCCGAGGTGGCGCTGCTGCAGGGTGACGCGTCGTTCGCGCAACGCTGCGACGTGGAACGGATCAAGCTCGGCCAGAACCTCGAGCAACATGGCTGGGATGGCGATTGGTACCGCCGCGCCTATTTCGATGACGGAACGCCGCTGGGTTCCGCCGGCAACGTCGAATGTCGCATCGACTCGGTGTCGCAGAGCTGGGCCGTGTTGTCGGGCGCCGGTGATGCCGGGCGCTCGCGGCGGGCGATGCAAGCCGTCGACCAGTACCTGGTGCGCCGCGACCGCGGCTTGATCCAGCTTCTGGATCCGCCATTCGATCGCTCCGATCTCGACCCCGGCTACATCCGTGGCTACGTGCCGGGTGTCCGCGAGAACGGCGGGCAGTACACGCATGGCGCCATCTGGGCGGCGATGGCATTTGCGGCCATCGGCGAACGCGAGCGCGCGTGGGAACTGATGCGCATGATCAATCCCGTCAACCATGCGCTGACACCGGCAGGTGTCGACACGTACAAGGTCGAGCCCTACGTGGTGGCCGCCGACGTTTATGCGCTGGCGCCGCACACCGGGCGCGGCGGGTGGAGCTGGTATACGGGTTCCGCGGGTTGGATGTACCGGCTCATCACGGAATCGCTGCTCGGTCTCACGCGCGAAAACAATCGCCTGCGCATCTCGCCGTGCCTTCCCGCCGACTGGACTGCATTCACGATCCGCTACCGGTACGGCCAGTCGATCTATGCGATGGCTATCGTGCAGGTCGTTGTCGGCCCCGGCGAAAAGACCGGCGTAAGGCGGGTGACGCTGGATGCTGTCGAGCATTCAGGTGACGTGGTGCCGCTCGTCGACGATCACGCCACGCACCAGGTGCACATCGAGGTAGGGGCGGCCGCGAAGTAATGCGGTCGCGACAGTGCGCTAGCGTACCGACGCCTTCCGCGTTAGCGAGTAGTCTCGACTGATGGCTGCGCCGGCAAATGGCGGCGCATTCAATAGTCGCGTGCGGGGCACTGACCGCGCCCGCGATTCCCCGACCCTCAAGGCTACAAGAAGGTGACATCATGAAACTTCGATTGCATCCACTGGTGGGCGGCTTGCTGGCGCTTGCCGCCTGTTCGGCAGCGGCCGATAGCATCACTTTCTACCAGAATGAGAATTTCAGCGGTCGACAATTTGCCGCAGATCGACCTCTCGAGGATTTTTCGCGCAACGGCATGAACGATCGCGTCTATTCCGCGGTCGTGCATGAAGGACGCTGGGAAATCTGTATCGACGCCGAATTCAGTGGCGGGTGCTCGGTGCTCGTGCCCGGCGCCTATCCCAACCTTGGTGCTTACGCAGGCCGCATCAGTTCCGCGCGTCCGATTGGCGGTCAAACTGCCGAAAATCGCTCCGACAATCGGGGCCGCAACCGCGGTGCGCGTGCCACGTTGTATGAAGGTCCGAACTTGTCCGGCCGGTCCTACGCGCTGAACGAAATGATGCCGAACCTGGGCATCACGGGCTTCAACGATCGTGCGTCGTCGCTGCGCGTAGACAGTGGCTATTGGATTTTCTGCAGCGATGCCGACTT
>JBKJSU010000562.1:0-3135 GCA_046594415.1 Casimicrobiaceae bacterium
GCGACAGTGACAGCAGGACGAATGGCAACGTGTTCGGTCATGGCGTATCGGAATGACGTATCCGAATGTTAAACCTGTAGGCGAGGCTTCAGCCTCGCAGGCGTCACGCGAAACCGCGCGCCTCGCCTACACCCTCGTCTACGGGTTTACCATTCCGCTCCACCATGACCGAACACGTTGCCATTCGTCCTGCTGTCACTGTCGCGATGATCGTCGAGCGCGACGGACTCTTCCTGCTCGTGGAGGAAGAAACGCGCACGGGTCATAAACTCAACCAGCCGGCGGGGCATCTCGAGCCCGGTGAGTCACTCGCCGATGGTGCGATTCGGGAAACGCTGGAGGAGTCGGGCTGGCGGGTCACGCCCTCCGCGCTCGTTGGCGTTTATTGCTGGGAGGCACCCGACAACGGTGCGACGTTTGTGCGCTTTGCCTTTGCGGGACGGCCCGATGCACATGATCCGGCGCGGCCGCTCGATGTCGGCATCGTGCGCGCGTTGTGGCTCGATTACGACGCGATCGTCGCGCGTTCCGCTGACCATCGCAGCCCGCTGGTGCTGCAATGCCTCGACGACTATCGCGCCGGGCGCCGCTATCCGCTGGACATGCTGCGATGACCGCCCGCAGCAAGCGCGTGGTCGTGGGCCTGTCGGGCGGCGTCGATTCCGCGGTGGCCGCGTGGGCGCTGAAGGCGCAGGGCTACGAGGTCATCGGCGTCTTCATGAAGAACTGGGAGGACGACGACACTGACGAGTACTGCACGTCGCGCGAGGACCTGGTCGACGCCGCCGCGGTGGCGGACGTGCTCGGCATCGAGATCGAGGCGGTCAACTTCGCGGCCGAGTATCGCGAGCGCGTGTTCGCGCACTTTTTGCACGAATACGAGGCTGGCCGCACGCCCAATCCCGATGTGCTGTGCAACAGCGAGATCAAGTTCCGCGCGTTTCTCGACCATGCATTGCGCATGGGCGCCGACCACATCGCCACCGGTCACTATGCACGCGAGCGGCGGGCCGCCGATGGTCGCGTCGAACTGCTGACGGCAGTGGATGCAACCAAGGACCAGAGCTATTTCCTGCATCGGCTGACGCAGCAGCAGCTGGCGCCCACGTTGTTTCCGCTAGGCGAGATGATCAAGCGCGACGTGCGCGTGCTGGCGCAGCGTGAAGGCATTCCCACCTATGCCAAGAAGGATTCGACCGGCATCTGCTTCATCGGCGAGCGTCCGTTTCGCGATTTCCTCGCGCGCTATCTGCCGCGCACGCCGGGCCCGGTGGTCACGCCCGAAGGCGCGGCGGTTGGACGTCACGACGGACTGGCCTACTACACGCTCGGCCAGCGGCATGGTCTCGGCATCGGCGGCACGCGCGATGGCACCGATGCGCCGTGGTTTGTCGCGGCAAAGGATGCGGCACGCAATGCGTTGGTCGCGGTGCAGGGTCACGCGCATCCGCTGCTTTATCGCCGCGACGTCGACGTGATCGATCTGCACTGGATTGCCGGCGCGCCGCCGGCAGCCGCAAACCGCCTGACCGCCAAGACGCGTTACCGGATGCCGGCGGCGCCGTGTATTCTCGAGACGACACCCGCAGGCACGCGCGCCATGTTCACTTCGCCGCAATGGGCACCCACACCAGGGCAATATCTCGTGCTCTACGATAGCGAGGTGTGCCTGGGCGGTGGCGTGATCGCCGCAGCGGTGGACGCGACACAAGCAGAACCGGCGGGCGTGCTGTAGGCGAGGCTGCAGCCTCGCCACCGTCCTCACCCGCAGCCCCGCCAGTGGCGAAGCCGCGCCGTTTGTTCAGAACATCCTCACCCGCAGCCCGCCAGTGGCGAAGCCGCGCCGTTCGGTCAGAACGGAATGTCGTCGTCGAAATCGTCGACGTTTTTCTTGGCGCCGCCAGCGGGTTTGCCGCCACCACCGCCGCCGCCGCTACTGGGCGCGCTGCTTTCGCGCCGGCCGCCGCCACTGCTGGATGGTGCCGAGAATTCAGCATCGCCACCTCCACCCTCGCGCGTGCCGCCGATCAGCTGCATCCGGTCGCCGACGATTTCCGTCGAGTACTTCTCAACGCCGTCCTTGTCCGTGTACTTCTTGGTTTGCAGCCGGCCCTCGATGTATACCGAGCGGCCCTTCTTCAGGTATTCGCCGGCGATTTCGGCCGTGCGGCCGAACAGCACCACCCGGTGCCATTCAGTCTTTTCCTGCTTCTCGCCGGACTTGTCCTTCCATGTTTCGGACGTGGCGATGTTGAGATTGCAGACCGCGTCGCCGCCTGTGGTGTAGCGCGTTTCCGGGTCGCGGCCCAGGTTGCCGAGCAGAATGACTTTGTTGACCGAGGCCATGTTCAGGTTTCTCCCATCGAGTAGTTGGTGCGATAGCGGACCGGTGGCGCGGCCATGGTGGCCGAAGCGGCGAGCCACGCGAGGGTGAGGCCCACGCCCAGCATGAATACGGAGGCACCGCCCGCGTGTTGCGACAGATATCCTCCTGCGGTCGCGCCGACGAACGCGCCGAGGAACTGCATGCTCGCGTTGACGCCGACGGCAGCCCCGCGCGCATTTTCGGGTGCGCACTTGGAGACCAGCGACGGCAACATCGCTTCAAGCAGGTTGAGTGCCGTGAAGAACAGTGTGAGCGCAACGACCATGCCGGCGAGCGAGTGCAGCGCCATCGCCAGCGCGATTTGTGCGACACCGAGCGCGGCCACGGCGGCCACCAGCAGCGGCTTGCCGCGGCCCTCGCGGTCCACTTGGCGCACGAACGGTAGCATCAGCACGATCGACAGGAGCAGGACGGGCAGGTAGACGACCCAGTGGCGGTCGCCGGCGAGCCCCTGCTCGACCAAGGCAAACGGAATTTGCGCGAACAGGGCCATCAGCACCGCATGCAGCGCGAAAGTGCCGTAATTGAGGCGCAGCAGCTGCGGATTGGCCAGCACGCGCCGCAATTGGGCAGCGCCGGCTTCGCGCTCGACATGGATGAGCCCGGGATCGGGCACCGCGAACCGCACGACGGCGATGGCCCCGATGGCGAGGATACCCGTGAGCGCGAAAATGCCCGGCACGCCGATTGCCGCCTTCAACAGGGGCCCCGCAATCAGTGACAACGCGAACGTGAGCGCAATGGTGATG
>JBKJSU010000085.1:0-3472 GCA_046594415.1 Casimicrobiaceae bacterium
CATCTTCGCCGTGCAGGACGACATCGCGCAGTCGGTGGTCAAGGAACTGCGCGCGGCGCTGATGGGCGCGCCGTCCGAGGTCGCGACCACGAAGGCGGCGGTGGCCGACGTGGAAAAGGCGGCCGTCGGGCGCGGCCACAGCCCCGAAGCGTTCGCGCTGTATCTACAAGGCAAGTTCTTCGGCGAGCGGACCACGCAGGCGGACACCGACAAGGCGATTGCGCTGTTCCAGCAGGCACTCGCCATCGACCCGGATTTTGCGTCGGCGTGGGCGGGTCTGGCGCACATCCACCAGGTGCAGGCCGGATACGGCTTCGCACCGATCGACAAGGGCTCCGAACGTGCCCGCGAGGCTGCACAGCACGCGCTGCGCCTGGCGCCGGACATGCCCGAAGCCCACATCGAACTCGGCCGCATCGCCGAAAGCCACGACTGGGATTGGGCGGCCGCCGATGCTTACTACCGGCGTGCGCTGGAACTGGCACCGGGTGACGCCAAGGCACTACGCGCCGCCGCAGCGCTGGCACGAATCCTGGGCCAGGTGGACAAGGCGCGCGACCTGATTGGAAGGGCCCTCGCGCTCGACCCGCTGTCGGCCGCGACGCATCGCCAGGCGGCGATGATTTACCTGATGAGCGATCGTCAGGATGACGCAGCAACGTCGTTCAAAATGGCCCTGGACATCAGCCCCAACGCCGGCCTGCACCACGCCTTCCTGGCCATCGTACGTTTGGGGCAAGGCCACGTCGACGAGGCGCTCGCACTGGCCGGACAGGAATTGCACGACGTCTTTCGCAATCTCGCCTTAGCGATGATCCAGCACAAGCTGGGCAACGCAGCGGCTTCGGACGCCGCGTTGAAAACGCTGATCGACGAGTTTGCGTGGACCGCCGCGTTCCAGATCGCCGAGGCCTACGCGTACCGAGGCGAAGTGGACAAGGGCTTCGAATGGCTCGAAACCGCGTACGCGCAGCGCGACGGCGGTGTGGTGTATACGGCGGTGGACGGTTTGCTGCGGCCGCTGCACGACGATCCGCGCTGGCAGCCGTTCGTGCGCAAGTTGGGCCTGGCGTGAAAGCTCGACCAATCCCCCTGCGCCAATCCTGACCCGCGGTGGAATGAAAAAGGGCGAGCCACGGAGCTCGCCCTCTGTTCATCGCGTGACGGGCGTCCTGCTTTATCGCCGCCAATCGCCCACTATTTCTTGGGCGCCGGCGCCTGCACTGCGGGTGCCGCCGCCGGGGCGGGAGGCGCCGGTGGCGCATCCGCATTCCACGTATCGCGGATGTACTTCCACGTGCCGTCCTTCTTGCGCGAAACCGACAGGAACTTTCCAGTCTCGACCACGGCCCCCTTCACGGTGACCTTGTACGTGCCCGACTCCCAGCCCATGTTGCCCGAGACCCCGACATCGGTCTTCGGGTTGATCATGAAGACCGCGCCGGCGGCCTTGGAGCCCGCGATGTCCTTCGTAAAGTAATCGAGAATGGCCGCCTTGCCGCTCACCGCGGACGCGCCCGGCGGCAGCAGCAGCGCATCGTTGGCATACTGTGCAGCCACCCCTTTTGCATCGCCGCCGTTGTACGCCTTTTCCCAGCTCAACGTTTGCGCACGCAGCGCAGTTTCATCGGCACTTGCCGCAGACGCCACGTTGGAAACAATCGCCATCGAGCCCGCCAACACGGCGATGCCCACAGCAAGCCACGACCTGTTTCTGGGACCCATCATTCGCTTACTCCCCGTTGAAATGTTGTTGGGCGTAGTCACAACCGCGCCTTCGAATGATACGACCGGCCGAACGCGGTTACAAGGTTTCACCCATGGGCGATAAAGCATGATCATGGCGGGCGCTAGACCTACTTCTGCCGCGCCATCGCGATCTTCACCAACTCTTCCCGCACGACCTTGCCGTTGGCATTGCGCGGCAGCTCCGTGACGCTGAAGATGAATTTCGGGGCCCGGCCCCCCAGCTGCGCGTGACTTGCGGTCATGACCGCGCCGATGTCAGCCTGCGGTTGCGTCACCACCGCCGCCCATATCCCTATCATGCCATCGGCATCGGGCACGCCAAAGGCCGCGGCGTCGATGATCCCCGGCTGCGCGCGCAACACCTCTTCGATCACGTGGGGGCTGATCTTGTCGCCGCCGTTGTTGATCACCTCGGCGGTGCGGCCGGTGATGTCGAGGCGTCCATTCGCCGACACCGAACCCGTGTCGCCCGGATAAAACCAGCCATCGCGAAATGCCTCCGCCGTCGCGACGGGATCGTCGAAATAACGATCGGCGCAAAGTTCGCTGCGCACTCGCAGGATGCCTTCGGTGCCGGCAGGCAACGGCTGGTCATCGGCGTCGACGGCTTCCATCTCGACATTGGCGTAGAGGCGACCCACGGCACCGGGATGATCGATCAGATCTTCCAGCAGCGCGGCGGCCACGCTGCCGGTTTCCGTCGCGCCGTAGGTCGACAGGATGTTGGGACAAAGGCGCTCGCGCGCGCCCTGCCAGACGGCGCGGGGCAGATGGCTGCCGCCCACTTCGACGATCGCCAGGGACGGGAAGGGACCCGCATCGGCGGCGCGCGCCGCCACCAGCCGCTGTACCAGCGCCGGTGCGACGACGAGATAATTGATTTCGTGTCGCGGAATGCAAGCGAGAATATCGTCGAGGGTGGCTATAAACACGACGAGGCCACCCTGCCCAAGCACGCGCAACGTATCGCGAAAGCCATACGCGGCGCCCGGACCCACGGCAAAGATCTGGCGCGGCTCGCCCGGCAACGGCGCAAAGCGTTCCTTCGCCGCGATGCGTCGCGTCATCAAAGCGTGACTGATGCCGATGATCTTGGGCATGCCGGTGGTGCCCGAGGAGTCGAAATACGCGCAGATGGTGGCGTCGTCCTGATGCAACGGCACGGGTGGCACCGCGGACTTCGGGGCCGGCGCGCGAAACCAGCCCGGATCCACGGGAATCATGCGCACACCGGCGATGGCGGCCATGTTATGCGGCGCAAGACACGCGGCGCATGCGGCCGGCGCATGTCCCGGAGAGGCACCGGCCACGCCGATGCGTGCCGCCGCCAGCGCCAGTACAAGAAACATGTAGGGTGGCGAGAACGCCAACATCACCGTGTTTCCGGGTCGCAGGCCGAGGTCGAGCATACGTTGTGCAATCGCGTCGACGGTCCGGTCGAGGTCGCCATAGCTGACGCCCACACCGCCCAGCTTGATGATAGCGATCTTGTTGGGGTGAAGTTGTGCTCGCTGGCGCAGCGGAGCGGTGATGTTCATGGCGTCGGCGTTGGAAATTTGGGTGAATCGGAAGGCGGCATGGCGGCGCGGGCAAGGACATGCCAGTTGCGGCCTTGCCGGACGCTATTGTCCATGGTCGCCGGTTCCCGGACAATGCGCCCCGACGACATTCATTTATTGGTGACACTTCGATGCGATTGCGGATACAGCGGGCGGTGATGGTC
>JBKJSU010000211.1:0-5382 GCA_046594415.1 Casimicrobiaceae bacterium
GCAAACGCCACGTCCTCGGCGATGCCGGGGTCAAGGTGATGGCACACCATCAGCATGTCGAGATGCTCGTCGATCGTGTTGATCGTGTAGGGCATCGTCGGATTGGTGGACGACGGCAGCACATTGGGTTCGCCGCACGCCTTGATGATGTCCGGCGCATGGCCGCCGCCCGCGCCTTCGGTGTGGAACGTGCCGATCGTGCGCCCGCCGATGGCCTTCAGCGTGGACTCGACGAAGCCGGCCTCGTTGATGGTGTCCGTATGGATCGTGACCTGGATGTCGTGCCTGTCGGCGACATTGAGGCAGTTGTCGATCGCTGCGGGCGTGGTGCCCCAGTCCTCATGCAGCTTCAATCCATACGCGCCGGCCTCGATCTGCTCGACCAGCGGCGCCGGCGACGAACAGTTGCCCTTGCCTTGGAAGCCCAGGTTCATCGGGAACGCGTCGGCGGATTCCAGCATCCGGTGGATGTGCCACGGCCCGGGCGTGCAGGTGGTCGCAAACGTCCCGGTGGCGGGCCCGGTGCCGCCGCCCATCATCGTGGTGATGCCCGACATCAGCGCATCGTCGATCTGCTGCGGACAGATATTGTGGATGTGCGTGTCGATGCCGCCGGCGGTGACGATCATGCCCTCGCCTGCGATGATCTCGGTGCCCGCGCCGATCACGATGTCCACGCCGGGCTGGATATCGGGATTGCCGGCCTTGCCAAGCCGCGCGATCTTACCGTCCTTGATCGCGAGATCGCACTTGATGATGCCCCACCAGTCGATCACCAACGCATTGGTGATGACGGTGTCGGCGGTGTCCTTCGACACGCGCTGGCTCTGCCCCATGCCGTCGCGAATCACCTTGCCGCCGCCGAACTTGACCTCTTCACCGTAGATAGTGAGGTCGCGCTCGACCTCGATCACGAGATCGGTGTCGGCAAGACGCACGCGATCGCCGACGGTGGGGCCGAACATCTCGGCGTAAGCGCGGCGTCCGATTTTCATCGGCGGCCTTTCGTCGCTGCCATTTTGACGGCAAGGCGCTTCTTCGCGGGCGGCGAGGCCGCGGCCTTCGCCTTGGCCGGCACCTTGCGATCCAGCGGACCCATCACCGCGGCATTGAAGCCGATGACGATGCGATCGCCCGCCAGCGCCACCAGTTCCACCGTGCGCGACTGTCCGGGCTCGAAGCGAACGGCGGTGCCGGCCGCGATATTGAGGCGACAACCGCGCGCCACCTTGCGATCGAATGCCAGCGCGCCGTTGGTTTCCGCAAAATGAAAGTGCGATCCCACTTGCACGGGACGATCGCCGGTATTGGCAACGTCCACCGCAACCGTGCGGCGACCCACATTAAGTTCGAGGGTGCCCTCGTCCACGAAGTATTCGCCGGGAATCATGGGATGGGGTGATGCACGGTGACGAGCTTGGTGCCGTCGGGAAACGTGGCCTCGACCTGGATTTCCGGCAGCATCTCGGGCACGCCTTCCATCACCTGGTCGCGCGCAAGGATGGTGGCGCCATAACTCATGAGGTCCGCCACCGTACGGCCATCGCGCGCGCCTTCGAGAATGGCCGCCGCAATCAGCGCGGTGGCTTCGGGGTAGTTGAGCTTCAAGCCGCGGGCGAGGCGGCGTTCCGCCACCAGGCCCGCAGTGAAGATCAACATCTTGTCTTTCTCGCGGGGGGTCAGTTCCATCAGGTGTTCCAGATTCGTGGCGGGATGGCGGGACGCGAGGTGAGCGCGGGGCGCACCAGCGTCCACAGCGCGATGAACCAGGCCTGCGCCGCGGCGCTCGCATGGCCGCGATAGCGGGCAACCAACGCGCCGGGAAAGCGCGTCACCACGCCCTCGCCGGACGCCGGGGCCATGCCGCGGCACTGCGCCAACAGCGAATCGTCGATTGTCATGGCCATGGCCATGAATGTGCCAAAGACCGGCGCGCCATTCAACCCCGACAGCGAATTCATTTGCATCGATGCCCCCGCGAGCACGGCGCGTTCGCTCCAGATCAGTGCGCCGTCGCGACGCACGTCGACGCGCTGCCGCCACTCGCCTGCATCGAAACGCTCCGCCGAGGCGGTCCGTCCGAGGCAAACGACATCCCAGCCGATATAGGTCGCGTCGCCGCGAAGGTCCACGGCCAGCATCGCGGTGGCCTCCGCCCCGTGATAGACGATCGTCCCCTGGGGCATCCATTCGACCACGGCGCCGTCGCCTGCTCGAATCGTGACGGTGGAACTGGCGGCGTGTCCGCCCGCGCGGTACCACTTGGTGGCGCCCGGCGTGGTCAGTTGCGCAAAGGCCCGCTGCTCGACGTCGACGTCAAGCTGCAGCGAATCGCCCCCCGCGATCCCGCCCGGCGGATGAATGACGATGCAATGGCAGACCGCATCGCCCTCGGGATAGAGCGGCTTCTGGACGACCAGCGGGCCTTCGTGCGTGCGCCGCACCAGTGAGGTGCGGAGTTCGCGGCGACTGAATTGCAGCCCGAGGCGCGCCTGCCACGGGGTGCGCGCTGCAGTACGCGCAGCCGCGGGTTCGATGGTGCGTGCGTCGGGCATGGCGGCTGCAGTCTAGCAGCCGTCACCGGCGCGAACGCCGTGCGCCTCGAGGAACGCGACGACGGCCGCAGTGAACGCCCGCGGGCGATCGCGAAACGGTGAATGGCCGGCCCCGTCGAGTTTGACTCGCTGGACATCCGGCGCGCGTTGCGCGATGCCGTCGATCTGCGCCATCGTGCCGTAAGCATCGTCGACGCCCTGCATCGCCAGCACCGGACAGGCAATGGCTTCGAGTTCGGCCTCGATGGTCCAGCCGCGGAACGCCGGGGTCAGCCATGCATCGCTCCACCCGAAGAACGCGGAGTCGGGATCGTCGTGATAACGCGTGAGCCTGGATTTGAGGTCACCGCTTGCATAGGCGTCGCGCGCCGCCGCGATGCTGGCGATGGACACCGGCTCGACCATGATGTGCGGCGCAACCGCGATCACGCCGCGCACGCGTTCGGGAAAGGCGGCCGCGAACAACAGCGCGATCGATGCCCCGTCGCTGTGCCCCAGCAACCAGACCGGCGCATCGACGGCGAGCGCATCGAGCAGCGCCGGCAGCACGGCGCGGGCATGGCGATGCATGAACTCCACGGGCCAGCGTTCTCCGTGCACGCGCGGCGTCGACCGGCCATAGCCTTCGCGCGAGTAGACGAGCCCGCGCGTCCCGGTCGCTGCGCACAATGTCCGTGGAACGTCCTTCCACATGGCGACGGAGCCGAGGCCCTCGTGCAGGAATACGAGCAGCGGCGCCTCCGCACGCGGCGCATCGATCCACTGGTACTCGAGGTGCAGATTGCGGCCGTCCGCGCAGACGTCCACCAGCGCGGACGCGTGCCCACGCCGCGCAACGGCGCCGTCCGTCACCCGACGCTGCCGTCGCGCAACCGGAAGCGCTGGATCTTGCCGGTGGCTGTCTTCGGCAGTTCGGCGATGAAACGGATCTCGCGCGGATACTTGTGCGGAGCCAGTTGCTCCTTGGCGAAGACCTTCAGCGCCTGCGCCAGCGCATCGTCGGCGACGATCCCCGGCTTCGTGACCACGTATGCGTGCGTCCGCGTGAGTCCGTCGGCATCGGGGCGCCCCACCACCGCCGCCTCCAGCACCGCCGCGTGGCGCATCAGCGCCGTTTCCACTTCGAACGGCGACACGTACTGGCCCGAAACGCGCAACATGTCGTCGCCGCGCCCGGCGTAGGTGTAGAAGCCCTCGGCATCGCGCATGTACTTGTCGCCGGTCTTGGTCCACTCGCCCTGGAACGTCTGCTGGCTTTTCGCGCGGTTGCCCCAGTACATCAGCGCGGCGCTCGGACCACGCGCGTGCAGGTCGCCGATTTCACCAGCGGCGACCGCGCTGCCGTCCTCGTTGCGCAGTTCCACCTCGTAGCCCGGGACCGGCACGCCAGTGGTGCCGTAGCGCACCTCGCCGGCGCGATTGGACAGGAAGATGTGCAGCATCTCCGTGGAACCGATGCCGTCAAGCACGTCGCAGCCGAAGCGCGCGGCGATTTTCTCGCCGACCTCGCGCGGCAACGCTTCGCCGGCGGAGGCACAACGGCGCAGCGCGACCTCGCTGCGCTCCGGCAAGTCCGGCGACGCGAGCAGCGACGCATAGAGCGTGGGAACGCCGCAGAAGATCGTCGGTCGTTGTTCGCGCAGGCGGCGGCACACGGCCGCGGGCGTCGGGCGTTCCGCCATCAGGATCGTGGTGGCGCCCACCGTCAGTGGGAACGTCAGCGCATTGCCGAGGCCGTAGGCGAAAAACAACTTGGCGGCGGAGAACACGACATCATCCTCGCCCACGCCCAGCACCGGCTGGCCGTAGAGTTCCGCGGTCCAGTAGAGATTGGCGTGCGTGTGTACGGTGCCCTTGGGCCGTCCGGTGGACCCCGACGAGTAGAGCCAGAACGCCATTTCGTCCGCATGGGTATCCGCTGCCTCCGCCAACGGCGCGTGAGTGAGGCATGGCGCGAAATCCTGCACGCCGGCAGGCAGTGGCGCCGTCGGCGCCGACACCCGCACCGTGCCCACTTCGTGCGGCCCCGCAGCCAGCGCGCGCTGCAGCACCGGCAACATCGCCGCGGACACGATCACCGCCCTGGCGCGGCTGTGGGCGAGCATGAACGCGTAATCGGTGGCCGTCAGCAGCGTGTTGACGGGCACCGGCACGATGCCCGCGTACAGCGCGCCGAGAAACGCGACGGGGAAATCGACCGTGTCGTGCAGGCACAGCAGCACCCGCTCTTCACGCCGCAAACCCAGGTCGCGCACCGCACCGCCCACGCTGCGCGCGCGGGCGGCGAGCTGCGCGTAGGTGAGCGCGCCGCCGTCGTCGACATAGGCGACCTTGCTGCCGCGATGCGCATTCGCCTCGAGCAAGTGGCGGGCGAAATTGAAACGTTCAGGGGGCGCGCGTGGCGGCTGCATGCCTTCTCCAGGGTTGAGTCGGATGGAATCGAGCGACCGGCGAGCTGGCGTCGCCGCGCATTTGTGGGGGGCGCTACGCTCTGGTAACTTAGTGCAACGGATTTCCGACTGTCAAGCACTTTGCTTCATCTGCTGCCGCATTCGAAAGAGCGCAGGACCAGCCCTTGGCAACGCCACCGCAACGAGGCAATGCAATGCCGCCCGCCACCCAGGCGCGCGATCCGTTTCTCGCGATGCTGGGCGAGCGCGTTCGTCACCTGCGGGCGCGCCGCGGGCTGTCGCGGCGGGCGTTGGCGCAGGAAGCCGGCATTTCCGAGCGCCATCTGGCCAACCTCGAGACGGGACTGGGCAATGCATCGGTGATGCTGCTGCGCCAACTGGTCGTGGCACTCGGCTGCACGATCGCCGAGCTGGCC
>JBKJSU010000257.1:0-3603 GCA_046594415.1 Casimicrobiaceae bacterium
ACCGAGCTGGATGCCCGCGCCGACCTCGCCGAAATCCGCGGCCTGCTCCAGCACATGGCTTGCAATACCCTTGCGCGCCAGCGCCAGCGCCGCCGCGAGTCCGCCGATGCCGCCGCCGGCAATGAGTATGGGCGGTGCGTGGCTCACGGTGCAGGGCGCGGCGCGGCGGCCGGGATGGGTGATGCCGCAGACGGTACCGCGGGCGCGGCGGCCGGAGCAACGGCCGAGACTGTCGGCGGGGCTGGCGCCGCGGGCGCCGCAATGGCTGCCGCCACCGCTGCTTCGGCGGCAGCGACGAGTTCAGGGCCGATGGCCGGCGTCCACTTGACCCAGACATTCTGCACGGCCGCCCGCAGCGCGGCGCGCTGAACGGGCGAGAGCGTGACGACGGTGATGCCCTGCTTCACCAATTCGGCCACCGCTGCATCCTCGCGCGCCACGGCTTGCGCCTCGCGCGCCGCGAGAACCGCTGCCGCGCGCACATCATTCCGCTGCGCGTCGGTCCAGCCGTCCCACGCCGATCGCCGCACCGCGAAGATCATCGCGTCTGCAAACGCGCCCCAGCGGGTGACGGTGCGCTGTCCCGTCGCAGAGATGCGCTGCGCTACCAGTGCCGTGGGCAGCGCATCCTGCCCATCGAGCGCACCGGACATGTACGCGGATTGCGCCGCCGCGAAATCGAGCGCCTGCGGTCGCGCGGACAATGCGGCATAGGTATCGATGGCCAGCGGCACGCCCGGCACGCGCACGCGCAATCCCGCCGCTTCGGCCGGCGTGCGCACCGCCCCCTTCACAGTGGCCAGCACGCGCCCGCCAGCCGCCGCCACGGCCAGCACGACGACGTCAGAAAGGGCGGCGCGCCTGGCCACGAGGTCGAGTAGTGCCGCGTTGCCTGCGAGCGCCTCCTGCTGCGGCGCCTCGGGCGCGAGCCACGGCAGCACGTAGACCCCCGCGGACGGAAACTGCGCCGACCACGCCAGCGCGGAGCCGACCGCCATGTCCGCGATCCCGTCCTTGAGCGCGCCGAATTCCCGCGCCGGATCGCGGCCGGCCAAAGTTACGCCGGGATAGAGCTTGACGTGGAAGGCGCGCGCCGCAGTCTCATTGACCAGCGCCGCCCAGCGCTCGGCGGCCCGGCCCAGCGGAAACGCGGGCGACTGCGCCACCGAGAGTTTGACCTCGGGCAACGCGCCGGCGCTGCCCTTGTCCTGCGCCCAGGCGGGCGCGGTAACGGTCGCGACGCCGAGCAGCAGCAGCGCGTTGCCGTACCGACGCCACGCCGAAGCGACTTGCAGGAGGATCGATGTCATCGGCCGAAAGTGTAGCAGCCCCGCGCGCGTGCTCGGCGCCACGCGCCACGCGTTCAATCGAGCGGCGCGGCCTGCGCATCCGGGCGGTCGTGCCAATAGCGCATGGCCTCCCGCCGCGACGCCACCGGTGCGACCGGCTTGCCCGACGCAAACGTGAATACGATCGCACCGTCGAGATCCGTGCGCAGGACCTGCGCGCCTACCGCGCGATACCGTGCAACGATTTCCGCCCGGGGATGCCCGAAGCGGTTGCGATACCCGTTGGTGACCACCGCAAACGCGGGTGCGGCGGCCCGGACAAAGGCCGGAATGGACGACGTGCGCGAGCCGTGATGCGGCACCAGCAGCACATCGGCGTGCAACGCGGCGGCGGCGCGCCCGACCAGCCGCATTTCCGTGATGGCCTCGATATCGCCAGTGAGGAGCACGCTGCCGTGCGCCGAATCGACGCGCAGCACGCACGACCGGTCGTTGGTCCTGGCCTTGACATCGGCGTATTCGGCAGCGGTGGGATGCAGCACCGTGAAGTGCACGGCATCCCACGTCCACTGCTGCCCCGCATAGCAGCCGATGACCGGGGTACGACCGGCCAATGACGCCATCAATTCATGCTCGGCATACAGCGATGACGCAAACCAGCCGACCGGCACGAGTTGCACCAACGATCGTGCGCCGCCGGCGTGATCGATGTCCTGATGGCTGACCATCAGCCCGTCGATGCGGCGCAGGCCCGCCGCGCGCAGAAACGGTGCGACGATCCGATTGCCGGCATCCGCCGTGTCCGTGAAGCGCGGGCCGGTGTCGTAGACCAACGTGTAGCTGCGTGTTTCGATCACCGCGGCCAACCCCTGCCCTACATCCAGTACTGTCATCCGGAACGCGCCTTCAGGGAGCGGCGGCGGTCGTGCGAGGAAAATCGGCAGCAGCCACACCCATCCCCACACCCGACCGGGCACGCCGCGCGGCGCCAGCAACAGCGCGATGCCGACGAGCCCGGCCACGACAGCCCACGGAGGCGGCGCATGCTGCTGCCACGCCGCGTCGGGCAACTGCGCCAGCCACTCCATGCCTTGCATCAGTGGCGCAAGGACTTCATGCGCGCCGACGAACAGCAGATCGACCGGCACAAAGATGCCCAGCAAGGCCAACGGCACCACGGCGATCGTGACCACGGGAATGGCCACGGCATTGGCCACCGGCGCGATCAGCGACATCTGCGCGAACAGCATCAGCGTGAGCGGCGTCAAGCCCAGCGTGACCACCCATTGCGCGTGGGTGCCCTCGCGCACCGCGTGGAGCACTCGCGCGGCACGCGATGGTGCGTGGAGTGGTGGCAACCTCCCGGCGGCCGCGTACAGCAGCATCCCCACCGCGCCGAACGACAACCAGAACCCGGGCGTGAGCGACGACCACGGGTCCCACAGCAGCACCACGACCAGCGCCCACAGCCATACGAGTGCGGCGGTGCCGGCGCGCCCGATGCAGATGCCTGCTGCCGCTACGGCAAGCATGGCGAGCGTGCGCAATGCGGGCACCTCCGCGCCCGCCAGCGCCACATAGCCCGCCGCCGCCAGCAGCCCCACCAGCGCGGCCGGCTGCCGTGCGGGCCGACGCGACGTGAGCCACGTGCTGCGCCGTGCCACTGCGAAAGCCATCGTACCGACGAATGTCGCAAACACCGTGACGTGCAATCCGGAAATGCTGACGAGGTGTCCGATACCGGTTCGGTTCAGCACGGTCCACTGCGCTTCCGGGATCGCCCGCTGATCGCCGATGGCCAGCGCGACGACGATGCCGGCGTACGGCGCATCGGGCAATGCGGCGAGAATGCGTGCGCGTATTCGCTCGCGCGTGCGCTGCAGGTGATCGCGGGCGCGACCAGCGAAGGCGTCGACGCGCAGATTGGTGGTGACATCGATCACCGAACCGGTGGCGCGAAGGTTCTGCTGCAGCAGCCACGCCTCGAGGTCGAAGCCGCCAGGATTGACGTTGCCGTGCGGACGCTTCAAGCGCACCGTGAGTTGCCAACGTTCACCTGCATGCACCACCGGCACCGGCGCATCGACCGCCACGCGGCCCGCCCAGCCACTGGTCCAGGCCAGCGACAATCGTCGTGGCACCACCGCATCCGGCGTGGCAACGGACTCGACGGCAAACGCGAAGCGCATGCCGTTGGCCGTTGGTGTGGGCAGCTCGTCGACGATGCCCGTCAGCCGGATGTCGCGGCCTTCCCACGCGTTGGCCAGCGCATCGTCGAGCCGCAGTTCCGCGCGCCAGCCGGCGTAACCAAAGC
>JBKJSU010000327.1:0-13466 GCA_046594415.1 Casimicrobiaceae bacterium
CGACCACGGGCTCCTGCTGAAGGGGCCGATGGCCTATGAGGGGCTGTTGCGCGTGGGCCTGCTGTTCGAGGGGCCCGGCGTCCCGGCGGGCAAGGTGGTGGCCGAGCCCGTGTCCACGCTCGATCTGCCGCAGACGTTCTGCGACTACGCCGGCACGACGTTGCCCGAAGGCACGCATTCGACCAGCCTGCGCCCGTTGCTCGAGGGCGAGCGGGAGACTCGCGATTTTGCCTACAATGAGTGGGATCTGCGCGCATCGCGCTGCGGCGTCGACCTGGCGCTGCGGACTGTGCGCACGCGCCGCCACAAGCTCACGCTCGAACTCAACTCGGGTGCCGGCGAACTCTACGACCTCGATCTCGATCCGGATGAAATGGACAACCGCTTCGACGATCCGGCGTATGCGGGTGTGCGGCGCGAGCTCGCGGACATGATTGCCAGCCGTCCCGACGATGCGCGCCGCGAACCCCTGCCACAGGTAGGGATGGCGTGACAGTCTCCGCTGCGCATGGACTCGAGGTCGGTCCGCACCGCATGAGCGGGTCCATGCCCTGCCTCGACGCGCACGTCCACTTGTGGCGGCGCAGCGACGACGACTTCTGGATGTGCCGCAAGATTGCCGCACTCGACCGCGACTTCACCGAGGACGACCTGCGCCAGAACCGGACGCGCTGCGGCGTCGGCGGGGCGATCGTCGTGCAGGCCCTGCACAATCTGGAAGAGAGTCGCCGGCTGCTCGACACAGCGACGAAAAGCGACCAGTTGGCGGGCGTCGTTGCATGGTGCGATCTCTTCGACCCGCAACTCGACAGCGTACTGGCGGCGTACCAGAGTGCTGCGAAATTCGTCGGCGTCCGTCCCTTGCCTGCAGACACCTTTGGCGGCGACTGGTTGACCGATCCGCGCAGTCGCCACGCGTTTCGCCTGTTCGGAGCGCGCGACGTTGCCGTCGACGTGCTGCATCGCGTGGAGGATCTCGGCCGGGCGCGCGTATTCCTGCGCGACTATCCGGGGCTGCGCGTGGTGCTCAATCACGGCGGACGGCCTGCGGTGATGACGGGCCAGCTAGAGCCGTGGGCCACGGAAATCCGTGCCTTTGCGCGTGAGACGTCGGCCGTGGTCAAGTGTTCCGGACTCGTGGAGCGGGCAGGCGTCGAATGGTCGGCCGCATCCGTGCTGCCCTATGTGCGCACGCTGCTCGATGCCTTCGGTCCGCGGCGCGTGATGTTCGCGACGAACTGGCCGGTATCCACCATCAGCGCGCACTACGCAGTCTGGGTCGAGGCGCTCCAGTCCATTCTCGACCAGATCGGCTTGCGTGCCGACGAGCGCGAAGCGATCATGGCGCGCACCGCAGCGCGTCACTATCGGATCACGTGGCCTCCAGCCCACGCGGTCCCGCGCCATACCGATGTCCGTGCCTGACCACTAGACAAGGAGAACGACAGTGAAACGACGTGATTTTCTGGGATCGGCGTTGGCGGTTGGCGGAACCTTGACTGCGGGCATGGTGATCGGCCCCGGTATCGCGCGAGCGCAGTCGAAGGGCCTCACCCCGGTACGGTTCACCTGTGGCGCGAACCTGGGCTACGCCAACCTGTTCACAGCCGACGGTGCAGGTCTTTTTCGCAAGCACGGGATCGATGCCCAGATCGTGATCTTCGACGTCGGCTTTCTCGGCACCGAGGCGGTGCTGGCCGGGCAGGCGGACACGGCCACGACCGCAGCCTTTCCGATGATCAACTTCGTCGCGAAGGGCGCCGATCTCGTCGTCCCGGCCATCATGATCACCGGTGACAACATCAAGATCGTCGCCCTCAACACCATCGCCAAGCCGGAGGATTTCGTGGGCAAGCGGGTCGGGCTGATCCATGGCTCCGTCGCCCACTACGGCTTCGATCGCTACATCGAGCATTTCAAGCTGGCGAAGGACAAGATCAAGATCGAGAACGTGCCGGCGGCCGAGCAGATCGCGTTGTTCGCCAAAGGCGATCTCGACGCATTCGTATGGGTCGAACCGGTGGTCTCGCGCGGCATCGACATCATGAAGGGCAAGGCGCGGCTGATGGTGCCCAACCTCGACGTGGTGATGACCAACCGCGACTACCTGCAGGTGCAACGCGCGTGGGCAGCGAAGAATCCGGCGGTCGTCGAAAACATCCTGCGGGCGCTGATCGAGGCCAACGAATTGATCAAGGCCGACATCAATGCGGGAGCAGCCCACGCCGCCAAACGCCTGAATTTGCCTGCCGATACGGTGCCCGACCTGCTGCGCAAGGGTGGCAGCCGCTGGGACATCTATCTCGATGCCGTCGTGCTCGACGACCTCAAGTCCATCACCGACTGGATGCGCGAGAACAAGCGCCTGGCGGCCGAGCCCGGCGACCTGCGCCGCATCATGGCGCCGCAGTATCTGCGCGCAGTGGCGCCGGCCAGCGTGCGGGGCTTCTAGCGTGACGGAGTCGCGCCGCGTTCGCGGGTGCCCTGATGGTTGAGTCGATTCGCCTCGATGGCGTCGCCAAGCGGTTCGAGGCGCGCCATGCGGAGGGTGCCGACTATGACGCGCTCCGCGGTTTTGATCTCGCGATCGGCGAGGGCGAGTTCTTCTGCCTGCTGGGTCCCACCGGCTGCGGCAAGTCGACAGTGATGCATCTGGTCGCCGGTTTCGAACTTCCCACGGCCGGTCGCGTGACCGTCGGTGGCAGGCCCGTTGCGGGGCCGGGTGTGGACCGCGGCATGGTGTTTCAGTCCGATCTCGCGCTCTTCCCGTGGCTCACGGTTGAGCAGAACGTGGCGTTCGGGCTCGAGGTCGCGCACTGCTCACCGGCTGCCGCCCGCGCCGTCGTCGAGCGCAATCTGGAATTGGTGGGGTTGGCGGCACATCGGGGCAAGTTTCCGCGCGAACTGTCCGGCGGCATGAAGCAGCGCGTGCAGATCGCGCGTGCGCTGGCAACCGATCCCGCCATCCTGCTGATGGACGAGCCTTTCGGCGCGCTCGACGCGCAGACGCGCCGGCGCATGCAGGAGGAGCTGGGACGCATCTGGGCAGTGAGCCGCAAGACGGTCCTGTTCATCACCCATGACATCGGCGAGGCGATCTGGCTGGCCGACCGGGTCGGCATCATGACGCACGGCCCGGGCGCTCGATTGAAGGAGGTCATCGCCGTCGACCTGCCCCGGCCGCGCATGCACATGACGCCCGAGTTCGTCAGCCTCTACAACACGTTGGAGGACTCGATTCGCGCCGAGTCCGACGCCATGCATCATGGGTGACGCGCGTCCGCAGTCGGGCGCCGCCGCGCCGCCTGCCGCGAAGGCAGCGGTGCCGGCACGAGCCGGGCGTGACTTCAGCCGCTCGCCATGGCTCACCGTGATCGTGCTCGCGGTATCGGTCGGGTTCTGGGAGATGGCATCGTGGACCACGATTCCGATCCTGCTGCCTCCGCCCGGGGACGTTGCGCGCGCTGCGTGGAAGAGTGCCAGCGACGGGTCGCTGTTTCGCCACGTCGGCGTCAGCTACTTCCGCATCCTGACCGGGTGGGCGATCGGCTGTGCGATCGCGGTGCCGTTCGGCATCCTGGCCGGCCGCCTGAAGTGGGTGCGGGCGGTGCTCGATCCCTACATCGAGTTCTTCCGCTTCATTCCGCCGATCGCCTTCATCACGCTGTTCATGATCTGGTTTGGCCTGGGCGAGTTGTCGAAAATATCTCTCATTGTGTACACCGCATTCTTCACGACGTTTCTCGCCACGCTGGCGGGCGCACTGGGCGTGGAGCAGGAGCGTATCCGGGCCGCCCAATGCCTGGGCGCCACGCCTGCGCAGGTGTTCTTCCGCGTGATCGTGCCCGGCACCGTTCCGCACATCGTCACCGGCGTGCGGCTGTCCCTCGGGCTGGCGTTCATGACGGTGATCGCCGCCGAATTCATCGCCGCGCAGACCGGTGTGGGCTACCTCATCTTCAGTGCACGACTGTTTGCACAAACCGAGTATGTGTTCCTGGGCATCCTGCTGCTGGGCCTGATGGGATTTGCCGCGAACTGGGTACTGAAGAAGGTCCTTTCGCGGATCGCCTATCGCTATGACGTGAAGCTCTGATCCAACAATCACAATGACGCCAAAAAACCTGCTGGTGCTGATGTCGGACGAGCACAATCCGAAATTCCTGGGGGCGGCCGGGCATCCGTTCATCCAGACGCCCAACCTGGACGCGCTCGCCGCGCGCGGCACGCGCTTCACCTCCGCGTACACCGCCTGCCCCATTTGCGTCCCGGCGCGGGCGGCGTTTGCACTCGGGCGCTACAACCATGACATCGGCTTCTGGGACAACGCCGATGGCTACGATGGCGTGATTCCGAGCTGGCACCACCTGCTGCGGCAGGCGGGTCACCGCGTGGTATCGATCGGCAAGCTGCACTTTCGTGGCCGCACGGGCGACGACCACGGCTTCTCCGAGGAAATCCTGCCGATGCACATCATCGATGGCATCGGCGACGTCAAGGGCCTGGTCCGCGACAACATTCCGCAGCGCAAGGGCGGCGACAAGATGGCCAGGCTTGCCGGTCCTGGCGAGTCGACCTATACGCATTACGACCGCGAGATCGCGGCGCGCGCGCAGGTCTGGCTGCACGAGGACGCGCCGCGCTGGCGCGACCGGCCGTGGGTGCTGTTCGTGTCGTTCGTCGCGCCGCATTTCCCGCTGACGGCGCCACCCGAATGGTTCTATCGCTATTGGCAGCAGGATCTGCCGATGCCCAAGCGCTACGCAAAAGACGAGCGCCCGCACCATCCCTACCTCGACGACTATGCGAACACGGTCGACTACGACACCCACTTCAAGTCAGCGGCGGACGTCAAGCGCGCCATCGCCGGCTACTCGGGACTGGTGAGCGCTCTCGACGAAAACATCGGTCATGTGCTGCAGGCGCTGCAGGCGTCGGGACTGGCCGCGGACACGCGGGTGCTGTACACGAGCGATCATGGCGACAATCTCGGCGCGCGCGGCCTGTGGGGCAAATCCACGCTCTACGAGGAGAGCGCCGGCGTGCCGTTGATCATGGCGGGACCGGACATCGCGCCGGGGCGCGTCGTCGAAACGCCAGTCACTCACATTGACTTCGCGCCGTCCATCCTCGAGGCAGTCGGCGCTGACGGTGGCGATGCGGCGCGGAAGTGGCCGGGAGCATCGTTGTTCGAAGTTGCGGATGGCGCGCAACCCGGGCGCCCCGTCATTTCGGAATATCACGCGATCGGTTCGGTAGCTGGTGCGTTCATGCTGCGTTTCGGGCAGTGGAAGTATTGCCACTATGTGGTCTACCCGCCGCAACTCTTCGATCTGGCCGCCGATCCCGAAGAACTGCGCGATCTGGCCGGCGATCCGCGGTTCGTGCCCATCGTTGTCGAGGGCGAACGGCGCCTGCGCGCCATTCTGGACCCTGAAGCGGTGGATGCGCGTGCCAAGCAGCGCCAGGCGGCGTTGCTGGCCGAGGCAGGCGGTCGCGACGCGGCACTGGCGCGCGGCGACCTGGGCTTCACGCCCGCGCCGGGGACGGCGCCGGAGATCAACTGAGCGGCGCGTCGATGCGCCAGGCCTGCGGTAAATTCAGGCGATGGCCGGCGCCGGAGGCGCTGCGGTCCAGCGTTGCGCGAAGGCGCTCCACGCCAGCACCATGAAGACCACCATCAACGGCGCAAGATGCAGCGTCGCGCGATTCACGGTGGTCTGATCGGTGATGAACGCGCTGGCGTTGGTGAAGGCGAACACGAAGAACAGGAACATGAGGCCGGCCGCGACCATCATCGTCAGCGGCGCCAGCGCGGGTTGCAGCAGTGCCCGCCACGCGAGCGCCGCGGCCGCGATCACGCCGAACCACAGGAGGTGCCAGTTGCCGAGCAGGAAATAGCTCTGCACGAGGTCGCCCCAGGCGGGATCGAAATCGAGTTTCAACTGGTAGTTGAAGATGCTTAGGCGGAACTGTGCCAGCGCGATCATCGCAATGAAGGCGACGGCAAATCCCGCCACCGCGATGCGCAGGCCGAGCCGGGGCAGCAATGCGACAAGCACCGCGGGAACCAGCGTCATTGCCCAGAAGTAGCCCGGATTCTTGATCTGCGTGCAGGCTGCCAGCAGCAGCACGACCAGCGCGGCCTCGCGCCAGTCACGCTGCTGGTTCCAGCGCAGGAACGCGAGCGCCGCGGCGGTATACCACGCCGCCAGCGGCAGGTCGGCATAGCCGGCGAGCGCTACGTGCACGTTGGCCAGCGGCAGCGTCGCCACGAGCACGGTGCCCACCAGCGCGGCGAGCGCGGCGACGCCGAGCGAACGCAATCCGCCATACACCGCCAGCATCAATGCCAGCGCGATCTGCCACCACGCGCCGTTCATCAGCGTGTCGTCCCAGCGGCCAAGAACCAGGCAGCTCCACACCTGCAGCAGCGGCATGGTCGGCGGATACTCCGGCGACGCATCGAACCATGCCGTGCCGTTGGCGGCCAGCCATTCGTTGATGCGCGCAAAGGGCACGATGGTGCCCAGCTCGTACCAGACCCGCGCCTTGGTGGCCCACTGCATCCACGCATCCCATGGGTAGAGCGGTCGCGTGAAAACCTCGACGCCAAGAAGTGCGAGGCGCACGGCAAGCCATGCGAGCAGCAGCCACCAGACGATGCGCAACGGCGCGGAGGATGCCGGCACGGCGAAGGTGCCGCGCAATGCGGCACGCAGGTCGCGTGAATGGGTACCCGCGCCGCGGCGGGCAACGACGATGCCGAGCACGAGCGCAACGACGAGCAGCGGTCCGCCGACGGCAAGCAGGCTGAACTTGATGCCGACTAGTGACAGGACGCGCATCCACACGGTGAGCAGGAATGCGCCGGTGAAGAACCCGGCGCCGGCAATCCACGCCATTTCGCCGGGCGCCGCGAGCGGCCGTTGCGGCGCGCGCCAGGCGAGCAGCACGACGATGCCCAGCAGCCAGGGCAACGCCAATCCGGGGATGAGAAAGAGGCTGCCCATGGTCACAGGATACGGAACAGCGCGGCACCCGGCTCGACCAGCAGCGCTTCCGCCGCCATACCGGTACCGCCATCCCAGCGCAACCGCTTTTCATCGGGATTGAATTGCAGCCCGCGCCGCTGATAGACGACGAGAAAATCGCCGGGGCGCAGATTGGCTGCCGCCGGCAAGGTGTTGGCGATGGGATCGAAGAACACGTTGTGGGGATAGAGGTGGTAGGCCGCGCGGCCGCGGAAGTAGGTGGCATCGGCGACCACGAAGACCCGCGCCGTCGAAGTCGGCATTTTGGCGCGTGCGCGCTCAATGAATCCGAACAGTGCGGCGTCGTCGGACGCCAGGTGCTGCTCCCGCCAATCCTTGCCGCCGAACTGCGCGCGCGTCTCGGCCACCTGTCGCGAGAGGTTGAGCGTCCACAGCGCGTCGAGCGCCAGCCACGCGACGACAAACAGCAGCGCCAGCACGACCGGCACGGCTTCGAGGCGCCGGCGCCGCCACGCCAGCGCGATCCATGCGGCCGCGGCGAGAATGACAGCTACGGTGAGCAGCATCGGCAGCGGGAGTTCCTGCACATCGGCGCCGCCGGTGAGCGTGTTGATCGACGATCCCGACCAGCGTTCGAAGGTGAGCCATTCGCGGACCCGGTCGCCCAGCTGCTCGCGCGCGCCACCGGTCTTGGCCGTCATGCCGCCGACCTGCACGGGCGCGGGCAACGGGCCGCGGATGGCCAGCGCAACGCCGCTGATCTTGCCGACCCATGCCGGATTCCTGGCCATGTCGAGCGGCAACAGGCGTCCTGCGGAGACGCGGATCGACGCGGAGTTGAGCTTGCCGGGCGCGTAGTCGGAGCGCCACAGGAACCGCACGTCCGCGTTGTCGGCAAAGCTGGTCCCGCTCCAGGCGATGACCGGGTAGTCGGTCGAGCGCAGGTCCGAATTGGCGGTAAGTAGCGCCGTGCCGGTTTCGTCGACGCCGGTGATGACCAGCGCACCGGGCGCGGGCGCGCCGCTGCCGCGCGTCAGCGTGAAATCGCCGGCGGCGATCACCTTGGACGATGCCGCAGGAAACCAGCCGCCGGGGATGTTGATCGCGAGCCAGCCCAGCGCGCACAACAGGAACGATGCGACAAGGAACCACAATGCAGTGCGCACGCGCGGCGATGGCGAGAGCGCCGCCACCGTGGGCGCCGCGGGCGGCAGCGCGGCTGCCGGCGTCAGCGCGCGTTGTGGCTCTTCAGGATGTGCCAAAGGGTGAGTACCAGAATGCGCAGGTCGAACCACACGGACCAATGGTCGATGTAGTAGAGGTCGTATTGTATCCGCTGCTCGAGATCGCTGTCCCCGCGCAGGTCGTTGACCTGCGCCCATCCTGAAATGCCGGCCTTGACCAGGTGCTTTTGCATGTAGCCCGGGATCCGGTGGCGAAATTGCTCGACGAACTCCGGTCGTTCGGGCCGGGGGCCCACCAGCGACATTTCCCCCGCGAGCACATTGATGAATTGCGGCAATTCGTCGAGGCTCGTCCGCCGCAGAAACGCGCCGAAGGGCGTGGCGCGACGCTCACCCTGCCGGCTCCACACGGGTCCGCTCGCAGCCTCCGCGTTGGACGGCATCGTGCGGAACTTGAGCATTTCGAAATTCTGGCCATTCCACGTCACGCGCTGCTGGCGATAGAAGACGGGGCCCGGTGACGACAGTTTCACGCCGATGGCGAGCAGCACCATCACCGGCGATGCAATGACCAGAAACATGGTGGCCAGCGAGTAGTCTTCGATGGCCTTGAGGATGCGGTTGACCCCCGCCATCGGCGTTTCGGTGAGCGAAATCACCGGCAGCCCGGCCACATCGGTGACGGAGTGATTGAGCAAATGGAAGCTGTAGATGTCGGGGACGAACCGAACCTCGACCGGGTGGTCGCGCGTCATGGTCAGCACTTCGCGAATCCGCGCGTCGGCGCGCAGCGGCAGCGCGATCCACACCTGGTCGATGCTGCCGGTGGCAACGTCCTCGGCGAGGCGGATATCGATGGGGTGCACCGGTATGTGCCCCGGCTGGACCTCGCCGGGAGCATCGTCGTAGAACGCGCGAACGCGCAATCCCGCCCACGGCGCCAGGGCCAGCCGCTCGGCCACGCGCTGGCCAAGGCTGCCTGCGCCCACGATCGCGATATGGCGCTGGTTGAGGCCGCGCCGGCGCAACGTGCGCAGTCCCACCCGTACCGAGATGCGCAGCAGCGTCGTGGTCGCGAACCCGCCCAGCAGCCACGCGCTGACCCACACCCGCGAGAATCCGCTGCCGGTCTTCGTGGCGAAGATGGTGCCGCCGACCAGCGCTGCGAGCAGCAGCCATGCCACGAGCAGCCGGCGCAATTCTTCGGCCAGGCCCGCGCCGCGCTGCGGTTCGTAGAGGCGGAACATCGGAAACACCGCCGCGATGCCGAGCGCGCCGACGGCGAGGAACAGCAGGTACTGCTCAGGCGGGTCGAACGATCCCAGGTACAGCCGATAGCCCAGGACCCCCACTGCAACCGAAAGCAACGGGTCGCAGATACGCAATGCGGCGGCGAAGAGGGTTGCGTGGGGCTTGAGGACGCTGCGGGGCATGGTGCCGCATTATCGCCTGCCGCCAGCAAATTCGCCCCAGGCTGCCTCCACGAACGCCGTGTACTGCGCATGGAAGCGCGGGGTGGAGAACTCCAGCGCGTGGGTCCGGCACGAGGCAGCGGCTAGCGCCGGCATCCGCGATTCGAAGCGCGCGATCGCACCGGCGACCGCGGGCGCCGTCTGCTCGTCGAAGAACACGCCGGTAGGTGCCGTCGTGGCGTCCCCCTCGCGCACGGTCTCGAGGGTGCCGCCGCGGCGCAGCGCGAGCACGGGTGTGCCGCAGGCCTGCGCCTCGACGGGCAGGATGCCGAAATCCTCTTCCGCGGCAAAAATGAAGGCCTGCGCGCCCTGCAGCAGCGAGCGCAACTGCGGGCGCGGCACCTCACCGACAAACTCAACGTTGGGGCCGGCGGCGGCACGGATGCGGGCGGTCTCGGGACCGGCCCCGGCGATGACCAGGCGCAGCGACGGCAGCGACTTGAACGCGGCGGCGATGAGATCGATGCGTTTGTAAGGCACGTGCCGAGACGCAGTGAAGTAGTAGGCCGGTCCCGGCCCGGGCGTGGTCGCCGGGACGAAGAACTCGGTGTCCACCGGCGGATGAATCACCGTGGCAGCACGGGCATAGGCGCGCTCGATGCGATCGCGCACGAACGCCGAGTTGGCGATGAAGTGATTGACCCGCGAACTTGATGCCCGATCCCAATCGCGCAGGCGGTCGAGCACGCGATGCGCGATCGCGCCACGCCATCCCGTCGACAGGCCGCGCGGGCCGAGATAGTCCTCGCGCAGATCCCACGCATAGCGCATCGGGGTGTGGCAGTAGCAGACATGCAATTGCGCCCCGGTCGTGCGCACGCCCTTGGCCACCGCGTGCGAACTCGACAGCACCAGGTCGTAGCCGCGCAGATCGAAGCTCTCGATCGCGCGGGGAAACAGCGGCAACAAGGCGCGAAAGTGCCTGCGAGCGCCGGGAGCGCGCTGCAGGAACGACGTGCGCGCCCGCGTTCCGCCCAGCCGGCGGCGCATATCGTCGTTGAAGTAGTCGACCAGCGTGAACAGGTCGGCCTGCGGATACGCGCGCAGGATCTCGGCCAGCACGTTCTCGCCACCGCCCCAGGTATCGAGCCAATCGTGAATCACGGCAACGCGACCTGGCGTCATGGAGCGGTGGGCGACGGTTGCCGCAGCGCACGCTCCAGCGCGGCCGCGGTCAATGTGGCGCAGGCGTCCCACGAGAACGTGGCCGCCCGCAGGCGGCCGGCGGAGGCCAGCTCCGCCCGCAGCGTGCTGTCCCCCGCCAGCCGCAACAGGCCCTGCGCAATGTCCTCATCCGACGTCGGATCACAATACAGTGCAGCATCGCCGCAGACTTCCGGCAACGCGCCGGCGCGACCGGCCAGGACCGGCGTGCCTGCCGCCATCGCTTCCAAGGCGGGGAGCCCGAATCCTTCGTGCAACGACGGCAGCACGGAAAACTGTGCGGCCTGCACGCGCGCCACGAGTTCGTCCTGCGGCAGGTCGTCGATCAACTCCACGCGGTCGCCCAGGCGCGCAATCAACGCCAGCGCCTCGCGGTCGACATTGCGCACGCGTGCGTGGTGCGCCACCAGGACCAGGCGGTGCGGAATGGCCGCGCTCACGCTTTCGAACGCACGCAGAAGGCGTGTCACGTTCTTGTGCGGCTTCAGGAGGCCGACGAAGATGATGGTCGGCAGTCCCCGGAAGTTGCCTGCCAAGGTCGAGGCGGCGCTGAACCACGCCGGGTCGACGCCAAGCGGGGTCACTGTGGCGTCGTCCGGACCGCAGGCGCCGAACTTCACGGCCTCGTCGCGGGTGAACGTGGAGACGCAGCACACCGCGCGTGCACGCGCTCGTATCGCGCGCAGCCACCAGCGCACCGGCACCGCGCGGCCTGACCCCGCCAGCGACGGCGCGGTCAGCGGCAGCAGGTCATGGAGCGTCACGGCCAGCGGCATGGCCGAGCGCAGCGGCACGTTGAAGTGCGGCGTCCACAGCAGGTCCTGCGGCGTCGCGCGCGGCGGGACGCTGACGAGGCATCGCGCCGTCAACGGCGGCACGTCCCAGGCTTCGACCTCGACCCCGGGCAGCGATTCCGCCAGCGCACGCTGCATGGCCGGGCGCGCGAGGACCAGCGGCCGCCACGCGGCAAGCTGCGGCAGGACGCGCGGGAGCAGATGCTCGAGATAGACGCCGATGCCGGAGTGTCCCGCAAGGCGGGCATCGACGACAAGGCGCCGCGTCAAGGCCGCAGCCTTTTGTCACCACTGCGCATGCGCGTGACGGGTGCCGCGTCGGCGCGCAGCCCGCGCGCGTAGAAGTAGATGCCGAACACCGCATACGCGAGCGTCAGAAGTCCGGTCTGCGACACCTGCCCGCTGATGCCGAAATACAGCACCAGCGACATCCATGCGCCGAGATGCAGCGGGTTGGCAAACGCCCAGCGGCGCACCCACAGCGCGCGCACCAGAAGCGCGAGAAAGCCGAGCGTGAACAGTGCCCCGTTCTCGACCAGGAACTCGATCCAGATATTTTCGCTCTTCGCGTTCACCATATGGTTGCCGTCGAATTTGTTGACGCCGGGCAGCTCCCGGTCGAACCGGCTGAACACGTACTCGTCATACGCGCGCGGACCGACGCCGAACCAGGGGTGCCGCTCCCACACATGGAGCCCCATCTGGTTGATCAGGACACGGTCGGTGCCCGACGTTGATTTGTCCGCGAGATTGAGATCGGCGGCGAAGCGCGCGACTTTTTCCGTTGTGCTCGGGGCCGCAACCCCGGGTGTCGGCGATGGCGTCGGAATCAGCAGCACCAGCGCGGTGACCGGGATCAGGAACCACAGGTAGTGGCGCACGAACAGCGCCCGCCGCAGCGCGAAAATCAACGCCCCCAGCGCGACGAACAGTACCCAGCCGGTCTTGGCGGTGGAATGAACCAGCACCACCAGCAACAGCACCACGGCAATGCGCGCGGGCCAGGACATTTTTTTGCGAATCAGCAGCATCGGCAACAGCAGGAACGCGAAGATATTCAGGAAATGCGGCCATCCCGCAAGACCGTTGATCCGCCACGTGTCGAAATGGCGCTGCGGCGAAAAAATCACGTTGTCGAAACCGTAGATGGCGATGAATTGCACCAGTCCGAACAGCGCGATGAGCGCAACGGCGCCCGCCACCGACGCCTGCACGACACCGATGGGGAAGCGCCGGGCCGTCAGAAATGCATACACGGTGACAACGGTGAAGAGATCGAAGACCAGCCACGCGCACCAGAGCAGCGAGTCGCGCAGGCTCACCGATGTGGCGACGGCCACCGCCAGCGGCAGCAGCACCAGGGCCCCCCACCGGGGCACCGCGGCCAACGCGGCGCGGGCGGCGGCCAGCATCGGCTGCGGCGCAAAGAGCCACAGCCCGATGACCGCGAAGTAGCCGAACTTGATCTTGACGCCGGCGATCAGCACAAACAGAAGGTCCGCGGACAGCAGGAACAACGTCACCGCGAGGAAGGCCATGGCCGGTGACAGCAACGCCTCGACTGCCGAAACGAATGGCCGAATTGGCGGCGCGGCGCGGGGCGCCTCACGCCCACGCGTTCCCGGGACGGGAGGCAGCGGCGTCATGTTATTGCTTCACAGCACATCGGCAAAGCCGTGGCGCGAGCGCTGGAACCCGTAGAACCCGAGCCACGCGACGGCCGCCCCCAGTGCCCACATGGGCAGCAGGCGTTGCGCGGAGGGCCACACGTCGAAGAGCACCGCGCCGCGCGTCATCTCGATGAACGTGGCGATCGGATTGAACGCGATCACGAACCGCCACGATTCGGGCACCGCC
>JBKJSU010000515.1:0-2611 GCA_046594415.1 Casimicrobiaceae bacterium
GTCGGGCGAGGATATCCGCGGCTGGCTCAATATCGTGCGCGGGGTGGAGAAGCCGCCCAAGGACACCAGCATGCAGGAGTACGCGTTCCGGCGCGTGGCGGCCGCCAATCCGTTTCCTTCGATGATGGGGCGGGTATGTCCGGCGCCATGTCAGGCGGGCTGCAACCGCAATGAAGTGGAGGATACCGTTGGCATCAACGCGGTCGAGCAGTACATCGGCGACTACGCGTTGGAAAAGAGCTTTGCGTTCGAGGCGGGGCCCGAAACCGGCAAGCGTGTCGCGATCGTGGGTGGCGGACCGGCGGGGCTCTCGGCCGCCTATCAGTTGCGCCGCAAGGGACACGCCGTCACGCTGTTCGACGACCACGCCGAACTCGGGGGCATGGCCAAGTACGGCGTCCCCGGCTATCGCCTGCCGCGCACCCACCTTGATGGCGAGATCAACCGCATCATCGCCATGGGGGTCGAACTCCGCCTGAACACCCGCGTCGGTCGCGACACCGCGTTGAGCGACCTGGAAACGGGTTACGACGCGGTGCTGCTCACGATCGGCTGCAAGGCCGGCCGCGGCCTGCCGGTGCCCGGGGCCGGCGCGCCCAACTGCATCAGCGGCGTTGCCTTCCTGGAGGCCTACAACCAGGGTCGCCTTCAATCCGTCGCTGGACGGGTGGTGGTGGTCGGCGGCGGCGATACCTCGGTCGACGTCGTGTCGGTAGCGCGTCGCCTGGGCTATGCCAAAGACTTGAAGGATACCGAGCGTCCGGAATTCGTGGTACTCGGACACACCGCGCACGATGTGTCGGCCATGGCCGCGCGCGAAGGCGCCGAAGTCACTTTGATCACGATGCAGCCGATCGAGCAGATGAACGCAGCCAAGCACGAGATCGAGGATGCGCAACGCGAAGGCGTCAGCATCCGCGGCAAGCTGCTGCCGGTAGCGGTCCTGCTGGACGAGAAGACCGGCCGGGCGAGGGCGCTGCGGGTGATCGAACTGGATTACTCGAGCGGTAAGCCGGTCGAGAAGCCGGGCACCGAGATGGATCTCGAGGCCGATCTCATCGTGTCCGCCATCGGCCAGTCCGGCGATCTCGAGGGCATGACCGAACTGGACAATGGCCGTGGCCTGATCGCGGCCGACAAGTTCTATCAGGTGCCGAATCGCCGCGGCCTCTTCGCCTGCGGCGACATCATCCGCCCGCATCTGCTTACTACCGTGATCGGCCAGGGCTCGATCGCGGCCGACAGCATCGATCAGTATCTCCAACAGCGGGAAATGATCAAGAGGCCGAAGGTCGACGTGCACCATTTCAATCTTCTCGACAAGTTGCGCGAGGTGAATCTCGAGCCCGAGGTGTTCGCGCCGCTCGATGACCCTGAGCTGCGCGAAATCGACCGTGGCGTGCGTGGCACGGCGCTCGTCGGCAAGTCGGTGGGCGGCATCGCCGTCCACAACTACGAGGATCGCAGCGCCTCGGCGGTGTGCAAGTCGGAGTCCCTGTTTCTCGGGCATTTCCCGCTGCTGGAGCGCAACCAGCGCACCGAGATCGGTCCGTCCGCCGAAGAGGTCCTGGGACACTTTGCCGAACGCATGGTCGGCTACACCGACAAGCAGGCGGTTGACGAGGCGAAGCGCTGCATGAGTTGCGGCATGTGTTTCGAATGCGATAACTGCGTCATCTACTGCCCGCAGTTGGCGGTCAAACGCACGCCCAAGGCGGAGGCGACGATGGGTCGCTATGTCTATACGGATTACGACCTGTGCATCGGCTGCCATATCTGCGCCGATGTCTGCCCCACCGGCTACATCAAGATGGGCATGGGCGACCACTGACGATGGATAACGGGGGATGATGCGACTCGTGATCGGAGTCCTGGCCGCTGGGTTCGCGGTTGGCGCGCATTCCGACGCGGCCGCGCCGCGCGTGTCACGAGTCCCCCAGCCGGCGGTCAAGATCGAGAGCGGCGAGGTCTGCGTCGCGCCGACCGCGGAAATGCGTCGTGACCACATGAAGATGCTCGTTCACCAGCGCGACAGGACCGTCCGCAGCGGGTTGCGTGAATCCCGCTTCAGCCTCAAGAACTGTGTCGACTGCCACGCCAGTGGCGCGACCGGCAGCGTGCTCGGCAATGACGGCTTCTGCTCGAGCTGTCACGCCTACGCTTCGGTGAAAATCGATTGTTTCGAGTGTCATTCCCCGCTGCGCCAGAGCAAGACCGCGGGGGCATCAAGGTGAGCATCGAGCGCCGGGAATTCCTGGCCTGGGGCGCCGCCGCCGTCGCCGGCGTGGCGCTCGCCCCGGGCTTCAGGCTGGTCGAACTCGCGCTGGCGCGCTCGCCGCAGGATGCCGCGTCGGTGCTGCAGCGCTGGGGGATGCTGATCGACATCACCAGGTGCGCCGATTGCGACGTCTGCGTGACCGCCTGCCACGAGGAGAACGGCGTGTCGGGCCATGGTCGTCCGGCGACGGACCCGCAATGGATCCGCAAGGTGGATCTGCGCGACCGGCACACCGGCCATGCCCAGACGCTGCCGCTCATGTGCCAGCACTGCGCGGACCCGCCCTGTGTCGACGTGTGTCCGACCGGCGCGTCGTTCCGGCGCGACGACGGC
>JBKJSU010000035.1:0-5645 GCA_046594415.1 Casimicrobiaceae bacterium
GCCGCGCACGCAGTTCGCGATCCAACGGGCTCTTGCGGCCGCGCCACCAGGCAAAGGCAATCGCGGCGGAGAGCGCCAGCACGAAGAAAAAAGTGCCCATGGCGCTCGAGCGTACGCCAACGGTGCCGGCGTGCGCCACTACGGTGCCGGCACGGTGGCATCGAATCGAAGCGCAATCAATATTGGATGAAAAATAAGCGAATTACGGCGATCCTCGACAAATTGTGGCGCCGCAGCAATCTGGCCCGCCGATTGCTTGGGAAATGAGCATCATCCACGCGAGGAACCCGACCGGATGCTTCGCATCATGCTGGTGGACGACGCCGAGAAGGATGTCAGTCTGCTCAAGGAAGGCCTGAAAGCCGCGGGCTACGACGTCATCGAAGTTGCGATGTCGGCTGCGGCGCTGCTCGATCGCGTGGCGGCCGAGCAGCCTGACGTCATCATCATCGATTCCGATTCGCCCACGCGCGACACGCTCGAGCAACTGTCGTTCGTCAGTGCCCGGCAACCGCGGCCCATCGTGCTGTTCACCGAAGACCGCGCCAACGCCACGATCCAGGCGGCGCTGAAGGCGGGTGTGTCCGCGTACATCGTGGCGGGCATGCAGCCGGATCGCCTGCAGCCCATTCTCGACGTCGCCGTCGCACGCTTCGAGCAGGACCGCGCGCTGCGCGATGAACTCACCTCCGTGAACGAGCGGCTGGCCGAGCGCAAGGTGGTCGAGCGCGCCAAGGGCATCCTGATGCAGCAGAAAGGCATCGCCGAGGAGGACGCGTTTCGGCTCATGCGCAAGCTCGCGATGGATCGCAATCGCAAGTTGCTCGATGTGGCGCAACAGATCATCGACGTCACGGACATGCTGGGATGATTCCCGTGCGTCTGCATGGTGCAATGTCCGCGGAATCGCACTTGGCTGGTGCGATCCGCGTCGGTTCAACGGCGTTCCAAGCGGTCGAAGGGTCATGCAAAACATAGACGAATCAGTGCTTTACCGCATTGCACAACTTGTGGCATGGATCTCGCTAATAAGAAAGCGAGGACTGCGGTCGCGGTAAAGGGTCCTTCCTTCGCGGCGCCAACGGCGGTGCAGCGATCGAACAACGGCGTTGAGTGTGGTTTCGCGTGATTGCGCGTGAAACCGGCACCAGCGCCGTTTTCGCTTTCTGGATCGCAACGATGACCAACAAGGACACGCCATGCCCGAATCCGCTCGGCCCGCCGGCAGCAGCGCAACACCTGCGCTCACCGTGCTCGCACCGTCCCGCATCTCCAACTCGCGGCGTCGCCTGCTCGGCGCGTCGGCGGCAGGTGCGCTGATGACGCTCGTCGATCCGGCCATCCGCGCCGGCGCCTGGGCGCAGGGCTCGGACGCGCCGGAAAAAACGGAAGTGAAGATCGGCTTCATCCCACTCACCGATTGCGCGTCGGTGGTCATCGCCTCGGAGATGGGCTTTGACAAGAAATACGGCATCAAGATCGTGCCGAGCAAGGAAGCGTCATGGGCCGCGGTGCGCGACAAGCTCGTCAACGGCGAACTCGACGCCGCGCACGTGCTCTACGGCCTCATCTACGGCGTGCAGTTGGGCGTGGGCGGGCCGAAGAAGGACATGGCCGTGCTGATGAACCTCAACCACAACGGCCAGGCCATCACGCTCTCCAACCAACTGAAGGACAAGGGCGCCATCGACGGGCCGAAGCTGAAGGCGCTGATCGACAAGGAGAAGCGCGAATACACGTTCGCGCAGACGTTCCCCACTGGCACGCATGCAATGTGGATCTACTACTGGCTGGCCACCTACGGCATCAACCCGATCTCCGACGTCAAGACGATCACCGTGCCGCCGCCGCAGATGGTGGCCAACATGCGCATCGGCAACATGGACGGTTTCTGCGTCGGCGAGCCGTGGAACAACCGCGCGATCTACGACAAGATCGGCTTCACTGCCGAGACCACGCAGGGCGTGTGGAAGGATCATCCGGAAAAGACGCTCGGCACCATCGCCGAGTTCGTCCAGAAGAATCCGAACACGTCGCGCGCCATGATCGCGGCGATCCTCGACGCATCGAAGTACATCGACGTCATGTCCAACCGCAAGAAGGTGTCCGAGATCATCGCCGACAAGTCGTATGTCAATTGCCCGGTGGATGTGATCGACCAGCGTCTCGCAGGCAACTACGACAACGGCATCGGCCGCGTGTGGAAGGACCCCGACTACATGAAGTTCTATGGCGACGGCGCGGTCAATTTCCCGTACCTGTCCGACGGCATGTGGTTCCTGACCCAGCACAAGCGCTGGGGCCTGTTGAAGGACGATCCCGACTACCTGGCCGTGGCGCAGAAGGTCAACCAGATCGAGCTCTACAAGCAGGCGGCCGCGATGAGCAAGACTCCGGTGCCCAAGGACGTGATGCGCACGGCCAAGTTGATCGACGGCATGGTCTGGGACGGCAAGAATCCCAAGGCCTATGCCGCCGGCTTCAAGATCAAGGCCTGACCGGGAGCCGCGCGATGACCGCCATCTCTCTAGCAACCATGTCCGGCACGGTGAATCCGCCGTCGGCCGATGTCGTGCAACTGCCGCTGGCCGCGAACGCGCCGCATGCGCTGGCGGCGGCCGCGACCGCGGCGCAGCTCGCGGATGTCGACGTGCAGGAATCGGCGACGCGTGCGGCGGCGTATCTCGCCGCCGAACTGCGGCGCGAGCGCGTGCGCGGTGTGCTGCTCCAAGTCCTGCCGCCGCTCTTCGGCATCGCTCTGTTCATCGGCCTGTGGGCGCTGGTGTCGATGACATCGCCGCAGTTGCCTTCGCCGATCAAGACGTTTCACTCGGCGGTCAAGGTGTTCAGCGATCCGTTCTACCGCAAGGGGCCCAACGACCAGGGCATCGGCTGGAACATCCTGGCCTCGCTCGGGCGCGTAGGCGTGGGCTTCGGACTCGCGGCGCTGGTCGGCATTCCGCTGGGCTTCATCCTCGGGCGTTTCAAGTTCGCCAACGCGATGGCCGCGCCGATCATCAGTCTGCTGCGCCCGGTGTCACCGCTGGCGTGGCTGCCGATCGGCCTCATGGTGTTCAAGGCGGCCAACCCGGCGGCCGTATGGGTCATCTTCATCTCCAGCATCTGGCCGATGGTGATCAACACCGCAGTGGGCGTACAGCGCGTGCCGCAGGACTATCTCAACATCGCGCGCGTGCTCAACCTGTCCGAGTGGAAGGTGGCTACGCGGATCCTGTTTCCCGCCGTGCTGCCCTACATGCTCACCGGCGTGCGTCTGGCCATCGGTGTGGCGTGGCTCGTGATCGTGGCTGCGGAGATGCTCACCGGCGGCGTCGGGATCGGCTTCTGGGTGTGGGACGAGTGGAACAACCTCAATGTCGAGCACATCATCATCGCGATCTTCGTCGTGGGCATGGTGGGCCTGTTGCTGGAACAGCTGCTGATTTGGCTGGGCCGGCGCTTCTCGCACGAATGACCGGAGCCGACATGTCCGACAACTACACGAGCATGCCCCGGTCGCATACGCAACGCGAGGGCGGCACCGACGAATACGTTCACGTCGAAGGCGTGGGCATGACGTTCAAGACCAAGCGCGGGCCCTTTGTCGCGTTGCGCGACATCGACCTCACCGTGCGCAAAGGCCAGTTCATCGCGCTGATCGGGCACTCGGGTTGCGGCAAGTCCACGCTGCTCAACCTCGTGGCGGGCCTGCTCGAACCGACCACGGGCGTGATGCTGTGCGCGGGGCGCGAGATTGCGGGTCCCGGCCCTGATCGTGGTGTCGTGTTCCAGAACCATTCGCTGCTGCCGTGGCTCACGTGTTTCGAGAATGTCTACCTCGCCGTGGAGCGGGTGTTCGGTGGCACCGAAAAAAAGGCCGACGTGAAGCGGCGCACGCACGATGCCATCACGCTGGTGGGCCTAACCCATGCCGAGTTCAAGTATCCCCATGAAATTTCCGGCGGCATGAAGCAGCGCGTGGGCATTGCCCGCGCGCTGGCGATGCAGCCCAAGGTCTTGCTGCTTGACGAGCCGTTCGGCGCGCTCGATGCGCTGACGCGGGCCAGGCTCCAGGACGAGTTGATGAAAATCGTGCAGGCCGCCGGCAGCACGGTGCTGATGGTCACGCATGATGTCGACGAAGCGGTGTTGCTGGCGGACAGGATCGTGATGATGACCAATGGCCCCGCCGCAACGATCGGCGAGATTGTCGATGTGGACCTGCCGCGTCCGCGTGATCGTGTGGCATTGGGCGAAAACCCGCAGTACCACCACTATCGCACCGCAGTCCTCGACTTTCTCTATCGCCGGCAGGCGCACGTCGAGGCCGCAGCGTGAACGTCCGTTGGTGCAGCCGTAGGCGAGGCTTCAACCTCGCACAGCGCTCCGCGAGACTGAAGCCTCGCCTACGGGTGTCGCCATGAAAGTTCAACCATGAACGCACGCGTGCCCATCGTGAGGCAGAAGCTCGTCGTCGTCGGCAACGGCATGGCGGGCATGCGCACCGTCGAGGAACTGCTGGCGCTGGCCCCCGACGCCTACGACATCACCGTGTTCGGCACCGAGCCGCATCCCAACTACAACCGCATTTTGCTGTCGCCGGTGCTGGCCGGCGAACAGACGATCGAGCAGATCGTGGTCAACACCCGCCCCTGGTATGCGGAAAACGGCATCACGTTGCACACCGGCAAAACGGTCACATGCATCGACCGCGCGCGACGCATCGTCGAGACCTCCGACGGCATGCGGGAGTCCTATGACCGTCTGCTGATCGCCACCGGCTCCAATCCGTTCATCCTGCCGATTCCCGGCAATGCGTTGCCGGGCGTGATCACCTATCGCGACATCGCCGATACCGAGGCGATGATCGCAGCCGCGACCACGTATCGCCACGCGGTGGTGATTGGCGGCGGCCTGCTGGGACTCGAAGCGGCCAACGGACTCAAGCTGCGCGGCATGGACGTGACGGTCGTGCACCTGATGCCGTGGCTGATGGAGCGCCAGCTCGATCGCACCGCCGCGGGCATGCTGCAGCAGTCGCTCGAGGCCAAGGGCCTTGCGTTCAGGCTCGAAGCGAAGACACAGGCGCTGGGGGCCGGACCGCAAGGGCGCGTGGCCAGTGTCGAGCTCGCCTCCGGCGAAATATTGCCGGCCGACCTGGTGGTGATGGCGGTGGGCATCCGCCCCAACGCGGATCTCGCCAAGGCTTCGGGCCTGCATTGCGAGCGCGGCATCGTGGTCAACGATACGCTGCAGACCTTCGATCCGCGCATCTACGCCATTGGTGAGTGCGTGGCGCATCGCGGCCTTACGTATGGTCTCGTCGCCCCGCTGTTCGAGATGGCCAAGGTCTGCGCGAATCATCTCGCGGGTCACGGCATCGCGCGTTACGGCGGCTCGCAGGTATCCACCAAGCTCAAGGTCACCGGCGTCGATCTCTTTTCCGCCGGCGATTTCACCGGAGGTGCGGACGCCGAGGAGATCGTGCTCGCCGATCCCGGCAGCGGCATCTACAAGAAACTCGTGATCCGCAACGACAGGCTGGTGGGCGGCGTATTGATTGGCGACACCACCGACGGCGCTTGGTACTTTCGCCTGGTGCGCGACGGCCGCAACGTGGCCGAGATCCGCGATCGCCTGATGTT
>JBKJSU010000111.1:0-7950 GCA_046594415.1 Casimicrobiaceae bacterium
TCGGCGCTGCCGTGCGTCAGCCGATAGAAGTCGCGGCATAGCGCGTAGGCGGCGGCCCCCGGCCAGTCCATCGGCAGCAGTGCCGCCGGCAGCAGCGGATCGCGCAGCAGCACGCGCCGATACGCGTGCACCAGCAGCGTGCGTACGACGAAGCATTGCGCCGGATCGTGCGCGCCGTTGCTGCGAAAGCGCTCGATCACCGTGCCGAAGTGCTGCAGGAAGCGGCGATAGTCGGTGGCCAGCGAGGCGAGATCCCACGCGGTGCCGGTGGCGGTGGCCAGCGGCGTCTGGCCGGGCAGGTCGGTGGCCTGCGTCACGATGGCGGCGCCGACAATGCCCCGCGCTGCCAGGATCGAGGGCAGAGACTGCCCCACGAGGCGCGGCCGCACGAACGTGGTGGCGCCCAGTTCGCCGTAGCCCGCCCAGCGCAGTTCCTCGCGCAGCGCGGCGCGGTGTGCCGGTGCCACGCGATCGGCCAACACCAGATCCCACGCGCCGTCCCACGCCTCGACCGGGCGTTCGTAGATGCGGTGATGCGCGTCGTCAAAGCGCCGCGCGCCTTCGCGCGTCAACGCATAGCGGCTGACCCGGCCCACCGCGGTGGCCGCCAGCCAGCCATCGCGCGCGAGGCGGAATACGCTGGTGCGCACCGACCGCTCGTTGATCCCCAGCGGCGCCATCAGCCGGATGAGGCCGGCGAGCCAGACCGCGCCGCCGTGCGGCGCCAGCGCGTCGCCCCAGACGGTGACGATCAGCGACTTGGCGCGCGGCGGGTCGGTGGCCAGCGCGCGCCGGATCCAGCGGGCGACGACCGGGTCGGCATCGCTTGCGCCGCGTGCCGCAGCGGGGACCACTGCCGTCCGTTGTGATACAGAATTGTCTTGACGCATTGAAAAACTGTATCATAATGCGCGACGGGCTGCAGCGTTGTCGCGGCCCGCCTTCAGGAGATCCACGATGTACGCCCAACTCGTCGAGACCGGCTTGAAAGATGTGCGCCAGCGCGAAGACATGGCGCCCGAGGAGCGCGCCTTCCAGGACCGCATCGACGCGGACATCAAGATCGAGGCCAAGGACTGGATGCCTGAAGCGTACCGCCGCACGCTGGTCCGACAGATCCAGCAACACGCGCATTCCGAGATCGTCGGCATGCTGCCCGAAGGCAACTGGGTCGGTCGCGCGCCGACACTGCAGCGCAAGGCCATCCTGATGGCCAAGGTGCAGGACGAGGGCGGGCATGGCCTCTACCTGTATGGCGCGGCGGAAACGCTCGGCGTTTCGCGCGACCAGATGGTGGCCGACCTGCACGCAGGCAAGAGCAAGTATTCGTCGATCTTCAACTACCCGACGCTGACCTGGGCCGACATCGGCGCCATCGGCTGGCTGGTGGACGGCGCGGCGATCATGAACCAGATTCCGCTGTGCCGCTGCTCGTATGGCCCGTATGCGCGCGCGATGGTGCGCATCTGCAAGGAAGAATCGTTTCACCAGCGGCAGGGCTACGACATCCTGCTGAAGCTGTGCGCGGGCACGCCCGAGCAGAAGGCGATGGCGCAGGATGCGCTGAACCGCTGGTGGTGGCCGTCGCTGATGATGTTCGGGCCGCCGGACGCCGACAGCGTGCACAGCGCGCAGTCGGCGCAGTGGAAGATCAAGCTCTTGTCCAACGACGAGCTGCGGCAGCGTTTCGTCGACCAGACGGTCCCGCAGGCCGATTACCTCGGCATCACGATGCCCGACGCGGACCTCAAGTGGAACGCGGCAACGGAACACTACGAGTTCGGCGCCATCGACTGGTCTGAGTTCCAGCAGGTGCTGAAGGGCAACGGCCCGTGCAATCGTGAACGCATCGCCGCGCGGATCAAGGCGTGGGACGACGGCGCGTGGGTGCGCGACGCAGCCGTGGCGCATGCGGAAAAGCGCGCGGCGCGACTGGCGCAGGTCGCCGCCTGATCCGGGACCATGAGGGGCCGCAGGAGCCGGCACGGCAACGGGCGCAGGCGCGGCCCGGCCAATGATCGCAAGGGAGACATCGATGTCCGCTGAATGGCCGTTGTGGGAAATCTTCATCCGCTCGCAGCATGGGCTTGCGCACAAGCACGTGGGCAGCTTGCACGCGCCGGATGCGGCCGGTGCCGTGCGCAATGCGCGCGATGTCTATACGCGCCGCAACGAGGGCGTGTCGATCTGGGTGGTGAAGTCCACCGATGTCGTGGCCACGAGCCCGGGCGATCGCGAAGCGCTGTTCGAGCCGGCCAACGACAAGGTCTACCGGCATCCGACGTTCTTTCCGATGCCCGACGGCGTCAAGCACATCTGAACCCAGGCAGGCATTGCCCATGACCCGCGACGAAGCGCTGTTCGAATACCTGCTGCGCCTTGGCGACACCGATGTCGTGCTCGCGCAGCGCCTGGGCGAGTGGATCGGTCACGGCCCGGTGCTGGAGGAAGACATCGCGCTGACCAACGTCGGCCTCGACCTGCTGGGCCAGGGTCGGCTGTGGTTGAGCTACGCCGGCGAAGTCGAGGCGCGCATCCATGGCAAGGGCCGCAGCGAGGACGAACTGGCGTTCCTGCGCGACGGGGGTGCGTATCGCAACCTGCAGCTGGCCGAGATGCCCAACGGCGACTTCGCGATGACGATGGCGCGCCAGTTTTATTTCGATCACGCGCACCTCCTGCTGCTGCGCGGATTGACCGCGTCCACCGAGCCGCGCGTGGCGGAAATTGCCGCCAAGGCGGTGAAGGAGGCCACCTACCACACGCAGCGCAGTGCCGAATGGGTGATCGCGCTGGGCGATGGCACGGCCGAATCGCGCACCCGCATGCAGCGCGCGCTCGATGCCTTGTGGCCCTACACCGGCGAGATGTTCACGCTGGACGCCACGGACCGCGTGTTGCTCGACGCCGGGGTGGCGGTCGACACGCCGGCGTTGCGGGCGCCGTGGTTGCGGGCAGTCGATGCCGTGCTGGCGGAAGCCACGCTGGCGCGTCCCACCGGCGAGTGGATGCAGGGCGGCAACGGTCGCGGCGGTCGGCAGGGCGTGCATACCGAACACCTCGGCCACCTGCTGGCGCAGATGCAGCACTTGCAGCGCACGCATCCGGGGGCGCGGTGGTGAACGCGTTGCCGCGCGAGGCTGAAGCCTCGCCTACAGGCGCTCTCGTTGATCGCTCCGTAGGCGAGGCTTCAGCCTTGCACAGCGCTGCACCAATCGGTGCAGTGCCACGCATGTCCATCGCCGACGCCGCGATCTGGAACGTGCTATCCACGGTCCTCGATCCCGAGGTGCCCGTCATCTCCATCGTCGAACTCGGCATCGTCCGCGATGTGCAACAAGTGGACGGCCGCGTGCGCGTTGTGCTCACGCCCACGTATTCCGGCTGCCCGGCCACCGAATTGATCGCCACGCTGGTGCGCGAGAGCCTCGCCGCCATCGGCATCGACGACGTCGAACTGGTGACGCAACTGGCGCCGCCGTGGAGCACCGACTGGATGGCACCGGAAGGGAAGCTCCGGCTCGCCGCGTTCGGCATCGCGCCGCCGCACTTGCGCGCGCCGCGCATCGACGTCTCCGGCATCAGCCCGCTGCGGCGCCAGGACGTGGTCGTGCCGTGCCCGCGCTGCGCGTCGCCGCGCACGCGACTCGTGTCGCAATTCGGCTCGACGGCGTGCAAGGCGCAGTACCGTTGCGATGCCTGCCTCGAACCATTCGACTACTTCAAGCCGCATTGACAGCCACCACGAAGCGCCTGCGCCCATGAGCCGATTCCATCCGCTGACCATTGCCCGCGTCGAGCGCGAGACGCGCGATGCGGTGGCCATCACCTTTGCCGTGCCGGAGAGCCTGCGCGAGCAGTTTCGCTACGAGCAGGGCCAGCACCTCACGCTGCGCACCACGGTCGGCGGCGAGGACGTGCGGCGATCCTATTCGATCTGCGCTGCGGTGCAGGACGACTGCCTGCGCATCGCCGTGAAGAAGTCGCCCGGCGGCGTGTTCTCCACGTGGGCCAACGAAGTGCTGAAGGCCGGCGACACCATCGACGTGATGCCACCGCTCGGCCACTTCAACGTGGCGCTCGACCCGGCGGCGCGCCGCCACTACGTCGGCTTTGCCGCGGGCAGCGGCATCACGCCGCTGCTTTCGATCGTCAAGACCACGCTGGCCACGGAGCCGGGAAGCCGCTTCACGCTGGTGTATGGCAACCGCGCGTCGGGCACGGTGATGTTCAAGGAAGACCTGGCCGCGCTCAAGGATCGGTACCTCGACCGCTTCAACCTCGTGCACGTGCTGTCGCGCGAGGCGCAGGACATCGAACTGATGCACGGGCGCATCGACGAGGCCAAGGCCGCCGCTCTCCTCGCGCATTGGGTCCCGGCCGCGGACATCGACGCGGCGTTCGTGTGCGGCCCCGAAGGGATGATGGATGGCGTGGTCGCGGCGCTCAAGTCGGCGGGGCTGCCCGAGGCGAAGATCAAGGTCGAGCGTTTTGCCGCCAGCATTCCGCGGCATAGGCATGTCTCGCTGGCGGTGCCGGCGCCGGGACACACCGAGTGCGAGGTCACCGTCATCATGGACGGCGCCACGCGCAGCTTCATGCTCGAGAAGACCAAGGAGAACATCCTCGAGGCCGGACTGCGCAACGGCATCGAGCTGCCCTATTCCTGCAAGGGTGGCGTGTGCTCCACCTGCCGGTGCAAACTGGTGACAGGCGAGGTCGACATGGACGTCAATTTCGCGCTTGAGGATTACGAAGTGGCGCGCGGCTTCATCCTGTCGTGCCAGAGTTACCCGGTCACCGATCGCGTGACGGTCAATTTCGACGACACCGGTACCGCGTAAACTATCCGTCTGGGGCTGCCATGCCCCGCCTGCCGCCCCGTTGCGGCGCGTTGAAGGAGAAATGACGTGTCGCATCCGTTTTTTGAACGCCATCGGGCCACGCTCGAGCGCGCCGTGCAGGCCATCAACGAGCGCACCTACTGGAGCGCCTATCCCGAGTCGGCCAGTCCCAAGGTCTACGGCGAGGGCGCGGCGGAAGCCGGCCGCGCGGAGTTCGATGCGCTGCTCGGCCAGCCGTTTCCGCTGCAGCAGCCCGCCACGGTGGGCGAGGTCGCCGGCGAGAAGTCGCCGTATGGTCTGCCGCTCCTCGTGACCTATCCCAAGCCGGAAATGGATGGCCTTTTTGCCGCCGTCGAAGTGGCACAGGAGCAGTGGCGCCGCGCCGGACCCGAGGCATGGGCCGGGGTGGCGCTTGAAACGCTGGCCCGCGTCAACAAGGCCAGCTTCGCGATCGCCAATGCGGTGATGCACACGACCGGACAGGCATTCATGATGGCCTTCCAGGCCGGCGGCCCGCACGCGCAGGATCGCGGGCTGGAGGCCGTGGCCTACGCGTGGCAGGAGTTGAGCCGGGTCCCGGCGTCGGCGGTGTGGGAGAAGCCGCAGGGCAAGAACGAACCCATTCGCATGGAGAAGCAATTCAGGGTCGTGCCACGCGGCGTGGCGCTGGTCATCGGCTGCTGCACGTTCCCGACGTGGAACGGCTACCCCGGCCTCTTCGCCAGCCTCGCCACCGGCAACGCCGTGGTGGTGAAGCCGCATCCGGCGGCGATCCTGCCGCTGGCCATGACGGTGAAGATCGCGCGGCAGGTGCTGCTGGACGCGGGCTTCGACGCCAACGTGGTCACGCTGTTCGCCCACGAGGCCGGCGACGACACCGCGCAGCGCCTGGCCCTGCGGCCCGAGGTGCGCATCATCGACTTCACCGGCAGCACCGCCAACGGGCGCTGGCTGGAGGAGCACGCGCGGCAGGCGCAGGTCTACACCGAGAAGTCCGGCGTGAACCAGGTGATCATCGACAGCGTGGCCGACATCAAGGCGGTGGCGCGCAACATCGCGTTTTCGCTGGCGCTCTACAGCGGCCAGATGTGCACGGCGCCGCAGAACCTGTATGTGCCGCGCGGCGGCATCGACACGGCCGACGGACCGCTCAGTTTCGACGCCGTGGCGGCCACGATTGCGGAGGCCGTGCAGAAGCTCGTGGGCGATCCCGCGCGCGCCGTCGAGATACTGGGGGCCATCCAGAACGAGGGCGTGCTGCGCCGGCTGGAAGCTGCGCGCGGACTGGGCAAGGTGCTTCTCGACACGCAGGTCATCGCGCACCCGGCCTTTCCGCAGGCGCCGATCCGGACGCCGCTGCTGGTCACGCTCGACATCGCGGACCGCGTCACCTACCTCAACGAATGGTTCGGCCCGATCGCCTTCGTGATCGCGACGGATTCGACGGCGCAGAGCCTCGCCGTGGCGCGCGATGCGGTGCACGGGCACGGTGCGTTGACGCTGTCGGTCTACTCGACGCGGGACGACGTGATCGCGCAGGCGGTGGACGTGGCCGAGGATGTCGGCGTGGCGTTGTCGATCAATCTCACCAGCGCGGTGTTCGTCAACCAGTCGGCCGCATTTTCGGACTACCATGGCACCGGCGCCAATCCAGCGGCCAACGCCACGCTGACCGACTCGGCCTACGTGGCCAACCGGTTCCGCGTGGTCCAGCATCGCTTCCATCTCGCCAGCGCGCCGACATGACTTCTTCCAGCATCCTGTTCGAGCGTGCCGGCGGCATCGCGCGGATCACGCTCAATCGCCCCGACCGCCTCAACAGCTTCAATATGGCAATGCATGCCGAATTGCGCGAGGCATTGGCCGAGGTCAAGGCCGACAAGACGCTACGGGTGCTGCTGCTCACCGGGGCCGGGCGCGGTTTCTGCGCCGGGCAGGACCTGGCCGACCGCGCGGTGGCGCCCGGTGGGGCGCCAGTGGACCTGGGCGCCTCGATCGAGACGAACTACCGGCCGCTGGTGCTGGCACTGCGCGAATTGCCGCTGCCGGTGGTCTGCGCGGTCAATGGCGTGGCGGCGGGTGCGGGCGCCAACATCGCGCTGGCCTGCGATATCGTCATCGCCGCCAAATCAGCGAGCTTCATCCAGGCGTTCTGCAAGATCGGCCTGATCCCCGATTCGGGGGGTACCTATTTCCTGCCGCGCCTCGTCGGCGCGGCGCGCGCGATGGGCCTCGCCATGCTCGGCGACAAGCTGCCCGCGGCCACCGCAGCGGAATGGGGTCTCATCTGGCAATGCGTCGACGATACGGAGTTGAAGCCCGCCGTCGAAGTGCTGCTGGCGCGTCTCGCGGAGGCGCCCACGCGCGGGCTGGCCGCCACCAAGCGCGCGCTGCACGCATCCGCATCGTCCACGCTGCAGGCGCAGCTCGACCTCGAGCGCGACCTGCAGCGCGAACTGGGGTACTCGGCCGACTATCGCGAGGGCGTGGCGGCATTTGGCGCCAAGCGGCCTCCCGCGTTCACCGGCGCCTGAACCGGGACACCCGCTCCGGCATGAACGCGACAATCAGCACGACCGCGGCGAACGCATTGCCTCCCGAGGTCGAAATCGGCGTCATCGGCGCCGGGGCCATGGGGGCCGGCATTGCGCAGGTCGCCGCGCAGGCGGGGCACCGCGTGCATCTCTTCGATACACGCATGGGTGCCGCCGACGCGGCGCAGGCGACGATTGCGGCGACCTTCAAGACGCTGGCGGACAAGGGCAAGCTTGCGGCAGCCGACGCGCAGGCTGCGACGGCGCGCGTGATTCCCGTTCATGCGCTCGGTGACTTCGTCAGCGCGAAGCTTGTCGTGGAGGCGATCATCGAGGACCTCGCGGTCAAGCGCCAGCTGTTTCGCGATCTCGAAGGCATCGTCGATGCTGACACGATCCTGGCCACCAATACGTCGTCCTTCTCGATCACGTCGCTCGCGGCGGGGATGCAGCACCCGGGGCGCGTGGTCGGCATGCACTTCTTCAACCCGGCGCCGCTGATGCCGCTGGTCGAGGTCGTGTCGGGCCTCGCCACCGCTGCGGACGTGGCCGCCATCACGTACGCAACCGCC
>JBKJSU010000130.1:0-4118 GCA_046594415.1 Casimicrobiaceae bacterium
TGCAACCGCGGCTGCAGGTTCTCCGCCGCATCCGCGGCGTCGGTGATGCCGTGGAAAAAGCCGCGAAAGAGACTGTAGCGCTCCTCGCGGACCGAGCGAATCCGCTGCAGCACGCGATTGAGCGGAACGCCCAGCAGCAGCAACGAATGCGATGCCAGCATCAGGCTGCCTTCCAGCACCTCCGGCACCACTTCGGTGGCGCCGGCGTCGAGCAGGCGGTCGATCTCGCTGTCGTCCAGCGTGCGCACGATCACCGGCAGGTCGGGTCGCAGCTGATGTACGTGGTGGATGATCTTCAACGCCACCGGCGTGTCGGCAAACGTGATGGCGACCGCGCGCGCCTTGGCGAGCCCGGCGCCGATCAACGCCTCGCGCCTGCTGGCGTCGCCATAGACAACGGTGCTGCCGTCGGAGGCCGTCGCGCCGCGCACGCGCTGCGGATCAGAGTCGAGCGCGACGCAGGCGATGTCCTCGGCTTCGAGCAGACGGGTCAGGTTCTGCCCGCTGCGACCGTAGCCGCAGATGATGACGTGGTCCTGCCGCGACATCGTCAGCGCGGCGATCTGCGTCAGCTGCGCGGCGCGCGCCAGCCAGTCGTTGGCCGTGAACTTGCGTACCAACGGCTCGCCGAACTGGATCACGAGCGGCGCGGTGAACATCGAGATGATCATCGCCGCCAGCACCGGCTGCAGCAGTTCGGCCGGCACGATCGCATTGCGGGTGGCCAGCGCCAGCATCACCAGCGCCAGCTCGCCGGCCTGTGCCAGGTAGAACCCGGTGCGCAACGCGGTCGGCAGCGGCGCCCTGAACGCCCGCGCCAGCACCACGATCAGCGCGAACTTGGCCACCACGGGAATGACGAGCAGCAGAAGCACCCAACCGACATTGGCGAGCACTTCGGCGACGTTGAGGGCCATGCCCACGGTGATGAAGAACAATCCTAGCAGCACGTCGCGGAACGGCTTGATGTCCTCTTCCACCTGGTAGCGATACTCGGTTTCCGCGATCAGCATGCCGGCGAGAAAGGCACCCAGCGCCAGCGACAGGCCCATCATCTCGGTGAGCGCGCCGAGCCCCAGCGTGACCAGCAGCACGTTCAGCACGAAGAGTTCCGACGAACGCTGCCGCGCTACCACGTGGAACCACGCGCGCATCGGCTTTTGCCCGAGATACAGGATGAGGGTCAGCGCGGCGGTGGCCTTCACGGCGGCCACCACCAGCGCCCAGGCGAGGTCCGGCACCGCCTTGCCGAGCGAGGGAATGACGATGATGAAGGCGATGACCGCAAGATCCTGGAACAGCAGGATGCCCATGACGTCGCGGCCATGGGCACTGGCCAGTTCCATCCGGTCGGCCAGCATCTTCGACACGATCGCCGTCGAACTCATCGCCAGCGCGCCGCCGAGCACCAAGCCGGCCTGCCAGCCGGCGCCGAAGAAATGGAGGACGACCATCGCGCCCAGCGTCGTGATCGCCACCTGGGCGAGGCCAAGCCCGAACACCGCGCGGCGCATGGCGCGCAGCCGCGCGAGGCTGAACTCGAGCCCGATCGAGAACATCAGGAACACGACGCCGAACTCGGCCAGGTAGCGCGTGGTGTCGTCGTTGGGAACCCAGGCCAGCGCATGCGGCCCCAGCACCACGCCCACCGCCAGGTAGCCCAGGATCGGCGGCAGGCGTACCACGCGGCAGACCACCACGACGACCACGGCGGCGGCGAGCAGCGTAAGGATCAGCAAAAGCGTGTGCGGCATCGCGGTTCCGGTGACGGGGGACACGCCATGGTAACGGGCGGCCTGCGCTCATGGCCGCGCCCGCTTCTCATCATATAGCGAGGCGCCGGGCGGTCCTGTGGCGGTTCGCCCAACGCCGGCCGGGGTCGGCGGTTATACTTTGGCCATGAATCTTCGCGCTTCGCCGGCGGCGCCGCGCATGCCGGACCACATCGCGGTCGAACCCGCGCGCGCGCTGGCACTGGCGCGGCAGGTGCTGGCCACCGAGGCCGGCGCCATCACCACGCTCGCGGGCCGCCTCGGCACGCCGTTCGTCGAGGCCGTCGAACTCATCCTCAATTGCCGCGGGCGGGTGGTCGTGTCGGGCATCGGCAAGTCGGGCCACGTCGGCCGCAAGCTCGCCGCCACGCTCGCCTCCACCGGGACGCCGGCGTTTTTTGTCCACCCGGCCGAGGCGTCGCACGGCGACCTCGGCATGATCACGCCCGATGACGTCGTGCTGATGCTGTCCAACTCGGGGGAAACCGACGAACTGGTGTCGCTGACCCCGCACTTGAAGCGCGAGGGCGCGCGCCTCATCGCGCTGACCGGCAACGAGCAGAGTTCGCTGGCGCAGGCAGCCGATGTGCACCTCGACGCCGCGGTCGATGCCGAGGCCTGCCCGCTCGGTCTCGCCCCGACCGCATCGACGACGGCGGCACTCGCGCTGGGCGACGCGCTGGCGCTGGCCCTCCTCGATGCCCGCGGCTTTTCGGCCGAAGACTTCGCCCGCGCCCATCCGGGCGGCGCGCTCGGCCGGCGCCTGCTGACGCGCGTGGCCGACGTGATGCGCGCCGGCGCCGCCCTGCCGTTGACGCGCGTCGACGCGTCGCTGGGCGATGCGATCGTGGAAATGAGCCGCAAGGGGATGGGCATGACCGTGATCGTCGACAATGAGGGCAAGGTGGCCGGCATCTTCACCGACGGCGACCTTCGGCGCTGCCTCGATCGCGTGCGCGACGTCGCCGCCGTGCCGGTCGTCGACGTGATGACGCGTACCCCGCGAACCATCCGGCCGGAGCAGCTTGCGGTCGACTGCGTGGAAGTCATGGAGGCCACGCCCAAGGTTTCGCAATTGCTGGTGATCGACCAGGACGCGAAGCTCGTCGGCGCGCTGCACCTGCACGACCTCTTCCGCGCGCGAATCGTCTGATGCCCACCGACACGCTTGCCCGGGCGCGCCGCGTGCGCCTACTCACCTGCGACGTCGACGGCGTGCTGACCGACGGCCGCATCTATGTCAACGACCTGGGCCACGAGATGAAGGCTTTCCATGCGCTCGACGGCGTGGGCCTCAACCTGCTGGCGCGCGCGGGCATCGCGGTGGCGTGGATCACCGGCAGTGACGCGCCTGCGGTCACGCACCGGGCACGCAAGCTTAACATTGCGCACGTGGTCCTCGACGCGGCGGACAAGCTCCCGCCGTGGGAAGCATTGCGGCGCCAGTTGGGCTTAGAGCCCGAGGCCTGCGCGCACATGGGCGACGACCTGCCCGACGTCGCGATCTTTCGCCGCTGCGGGTTCGCGGTGGCGGTGCCGCATGCCATGGCGTCCGTCCGCGAGCATGCGCACTACGTCACGGCGCGCGATGGTGGCGCCGGCGCGGTGCGCGAACTGGCCGAATTGATCCTGTCGGCGCAGGGACACGATTTCACCGGCGGGCCCCCGCCCCGCGCGGCCTGAGCGGCCGCTGACGATGGCCCGCGCCGCCAATTCCCGCACGCTCCTCGACCGCGTCACGATGTGGTCGCCGGCGCTGCTGCTCGGCGCGCTGGCCGCGCTCACCTATTGGCTCGACGCGCAGGTGCAGGTGCCGCCTCCGCGCCGCGACGGCTCACAGCGCCACGACCCGGACATTTTCGTCGAGGGCTTTCGCGCGGTCACCCTGGACGCCAACGGCAAGGTCACCCAGTCGATCAGCGGCAAGCGCGCGCTGCACTTTGCCGACGACCAGACCACCGAAATCGAGGACGCGATGCTGGCGCAGACCGATGCCGGCAAGCCCGCGTTTCGTATCTCGGCGCACAAGGCGCGCATCACGGCCAACCGCGAGGAGGTATTCTTCGAGGGCAACGTGCGGGCGACGCGCGAAGCTGGGCCCGCGGCCCCCGGAGAAAAGCCGACCGGACCCATCCTCGTCACCACCGAGTACCTGCACGTGATCCCGGGCAAGGACATCGCGCGCACCGACAAAGCGGTGACGATCGAGGAGCCGCGTGGAATAATCCGCGCGGTCGGACTCGAACTCGACAACAAGGCGAAAACGCTCAAGCTGAAATCGGCGGTGAACGGTACGCTGCAGCCCCAGGCCCTTCCCAAATGACGATACCCTTCACTCTTCGCACC
>JBKJSU010000336.1:0-3789 GCA_046594415.1 Casimicrobiaceae bacterium
CTTGCAGGAAGTCTTCGACGATCCGCAGATCCAGCACCAGCAGATGCGGATCACCATCGACCATCCGCGCTACGGTCCGCTCGACGTTTTGGGTTTTCCGATCAAGTTCACCGACGACCCGTGCCGGATGCATCGTCCCCCGCCCGACCTGGGCGCCGACACCGACGCCATCCTCGTCGAACTCGGCTATGGTAAGGACGCCATCGCGGCACTGCACGCGGCGCATGTGGCATGACTCTGGAGCACACACGATGAACTACGCCAATCCATCCTCCCCCCGGCCTGCAGTTGCGGTCACTGAGGTGGGCACGCGCGACGGCTTTCAATCCGAGCGCGTGTTCATTCCCACTGCCGTCAAGGCTGCAATCGTCGACGCGCTGATCGCCGCCGGGCTGCGCCACATCGAGGCGACATCGTTCGTCAGCCCGCGCGCCGTCCCGCAGCTGGCCGACGCGCACGACATGCTGGCGTTGGTGCGCCGGCGCGCCGAGGCTTACATCGCCACACTGGTGCCTAACGCGCGCGGCGCCGAGCGCGCGCTGGGCGCGGGCGTGGATGAAATGGTGTGCTTCGTGTCGGCCAGCGAAACGCACAACCAGGCCAACCTCAACGCCTCGATCGCGGGCTCGCTGGCCAATGTCACGGCGATCGCCGGTATCGCGCAAGGCCGGGTGCCATTGCGTGGCGCGGTGGCGTGTGCATTCGGCTGCCCGTTCGAGGGGGAGGTACCCGTGACCGCCGCGATGCGGCTGGTCGAGGCCTACGCGGTTCTGGGCATCGACCGTGTCACGCTCGGCGATACCACGGGTATGGCCACGCCGCCCACGGTGACGCGGCTGGTGGAAGCCATCCGCAAGCATTTTCCGACACTGCGCATCGCCCTGCACTTCCACAACACGCGCGGCGTAGGTCTCGCCAACGTGATGGTGGGACTCGATCTTGGCATTCACGAATACGAATCGTCGATCGCGGGACTGGGCGGCTGTCCGTTCGCGCCGGGCGCCACCGGCAACATCTGCACGGAAGACCTCGTGTACCTGCTCGAGGAATCGGGATTCGACACCGGCATCGACCTCGACGCGTTGATCGCGGTGGCGCAGCGCGTGGAACAGGTGATCGGACGCACGCTGCCCGGACAGGTGATGAAGGCCGGACCGCGTTTGCGTAAATACTTGGTGGACGGCGCCACGCGCGCCGTCGGCTGATCGAACAATTGCTCAAGGAGGATTGCCCATGCTTCGCCTGTTGATGGCCGCGCTGGCACTGGTGGCACTTGCCGCACCCGCGCACGCGCAGACGTACCCCACCAAACCCATTCGCCTGATCGTGCCGTTCACACCCGGCGGCGGCACCGATTTCGTGTCGCGTCTCGTGGCCGTGTCGCTGGCCAAGCAGACGGGCTGGACGGTCATCGTGGAGAACAAGGCTGGCGCGGGCGGCACGATCGGACTCGTGGAAGCGTCGCGTGCCGGCGCGGAAGGCTACGACATGGTGATGGGCCAGGCCGACAACATGATCATCGCGCCCGCCATCATGAAGAGTCCGGGGCTCGATCCGCTGAAGGACCTGACGCCGGTGATGATGGTGGCCAGCTCGCCGTTCCTGCTGATGACCAAGGACGACTCGAAATTCAAGACGCTGGGCGACGTGGTAGCGGCGGCCAAGGCCAACCCGGCCGCGGTCACCTACGGCACCGCGGGGCACGGCACGTTTCCGCAATTGGCGGCCGAGTTGCTGATGCAGGCCGGCAATTTCAAGATGGTGGAGGTGCCCTATAAGGGCGCCGCACCGGCGATGACGGATCTCCTGGGCGGCCACATCTCCATCGCGGCGCTGTCCATTGCGTCGGGCATGCCGCAGATCCAGGCGGGCAAGCTGCGCGGACTCGCCGTCACGTCGGCCAAGCGCAATCCCGCGCTGCCCGACGTGCCCACGGTGGCGGAATCGGGCTTCAAGGACTTCGACGCGAAGGGCTGGCTGGGCATCCTGGTGCCCAATGGCACACCGCCCGCGATCATTGCCCGGCTCAACGCCGAGCTGACCAAGGTGATGCAGAACCCCGACGTGCGCAAGGCGCTGCTCGCACAAGGCGTGGAAGCGCAGCACGGCACGCCCGAACAATTTGCCGCCATGATGAAGAGCGAGACCGCGATCTGGCACAAGATTGTGAAGGACGCTGGCATCACGCCGGAATGACCGCGGATTCAGGTCGCCTCGGATGACGGGCATGCGCCGCGCATTGGTCACACTTGCATTGCCCGCGGAGGTGCAGGCGGTGCTCGCGCCGGCCTTCGAGGTCGATTGCGCACCCGCGTTCGATTTCCGCTCGGCGGCCGCCGCGCATCGCGTGAGCGGCCACGCGGCATGTCTCTTGCTTAGGATCGGCATCGCCATCGTCACGGCCGGTCGCAACGCGCGATCGATCGCTGTCGGCGGTCCGCCGCTCTACCCAGAAATTGCGGAAGGCTCTCGCTCATGCTCCGTCGTCGCTTCGTTCTAGGCGCTGCTTCTGCTGCCGTTGCCGCTCCCCTTGCCGGCCTCGCTGGATGCGGCGGGGGCAACGCGTCCAATGACGGGCCGGAGCCGATACCGCCGTCCAAGGTCGTGCTGCACCTGCCGGCGGACATGTACCTGCATCCGGGCGCGCCCACGGAATGGTGGTGGCACACCGGTACGCTGAAGGCCGGCACCCGCACGTTCGGGTTCGAGATCAACGCGGCAGCGTTCGCGAAGGACAACTTCGCTTTCAGCCAGGTGATGCTCACCGACGTCGAGAAGAACAAGCACTACCAGCGCACGACATCCTTCCTGCCACCATTGATGTTTGACCCGGACAAGTGGGCCGAGGCGGACACCACCAAGGACTGGTACGCGCGCCTGGGTGACGAGACCAATCAACTGTCCGCCATCGAGGTCACCCATGGCGGCGGCGGTTATTCCACCCCCCCGGCCGTCGAAATCACCGGCGGTGGCGGCATACTGGCATTGGCGTTTGCCGTTCTCGATGCCAAGGGCTCCGTGGCCGCGATCATCCTCGCCAGCCCGGGCATCGGGTTCACATCCACGCCCACGGTCACGCTGGTGGGTGGCGGCGGGTCGGGCGCCACGGCCAGGGCGGTCCACTCGTACATCGCGATGACGGCGCCCCAGGCCGACCCGACGAAGAACATGACGGTGAAGTCGTTCCTGGTCGACCAGGCCACCGGGACAGAAGTGCTCTTCGACCTCAAGTTTTCGCAGCAGGGTCCGCCGTTCTTCGTCTGGGGCACAGGCATCAATCCCGACGGCACCGGCGAAACGCTACAGACCCGCAACTACTATTTCTCGCTCACGCGCCTGCAGGCCAGCGGCACCATCACCGTTGCCGGCGAAAAATTCACGGTGTCGGGCACGACGTGGATGGATCACGAATACGGCGCGTTCGGCACCGCGGCCAACCCGGTCAAGTGGTTCCTGCAGGATATGCAGCTCGACAACGGATTCTGCATTTCCAATTACGCCACGATTGCCGGTGGCGGGCTGCCGGAACTCAACAAGAAAACCTCCAGCAATTGCACGGTGCAGGCGCCGGACGGCAAGACGTACTTCGTGCCATCCTCGGTCACGCCGATCACCAGGACCTGGGTCAGCCCCGCAGGCACCACCTACTTCCTCCAGTTTCTCGTCGAAATTCCGGCGTTCAACGCGGCGATCGTCGTCAACACGCCGGTCGATTCGCAGGAGTTTGCGCTGGCGGGCGGCGGGGTCTACGAAGGCGTGGCAACGGCCTCGGGCAACTTCCAGTTCCAG
>JBKJSU010000349.1:0-8340 GCA_046594415.1 Casimicrobiaceae bacterium
GGCGATGAGCAAGGACGGCGTCACGCTGCTGATCGACCCGATGAGCTACCAGTACCTGGTCGGCGCGGAAATCGACTACCAGGAAGGACTGGAAGGCGCGCAGTTCGTGATCAAGAACCCCAACGCCACCACCACGTGCGGTTGCGGGTCGAGCTTTTCGGCCTGATTCTGCGCATCCAGCATTGAAGCGACGGGGCCTGCGGGCCCCGTTTGCATTGGTATCGCGGAACTACTACGCAAATGCGCAAAACGTCTCGGAAAGCCGCGCCAAGCGGGGGTGTTCGGGTCGAAATTACCCTCTACTGATTCATGGCGTTGGCCGCCTACAACACCTCAGCCCTGACTGCCCGCCCTAGGGGAACCTGTCACGACCATAGCAGAGGTGGACGCCTGGCGCCCTGCAGAGGTCCGGTGCATTGCAGCAAGCAGTCGCAACCGGGCGCAGTGCGTTCGGCAGCACCCGACTCGTTCCTGACGTGATGATCGGCCCGAAGCAGCCCTACGAAGCCGTGAAAGCGGACGCTGCCGAGCGTAGCCAAGTGGCGACTTGGGGGGTAGCGCGACGTCCTGTCCACCGGACGCGTTGACCGCGCGGTTAGGCAAACGCCCCAGGCGTGCACTCAGGCTTGCATTGGCGCGTCCCAGCAGCGGCAAGTACGTTCCCGTCGTTCGTCAGACCGCTGGCACGAGCAACCTGCGGCCAAACAGGACGGCCCAAATCGGATAAGTCGCGGCGCCCATGAACGTTCCGATGATCAGCACGATGTGAATGATCGCGTTTGGCGTGTCGGTCCCCGCTGGTGGCTGATAGTCGTACGGGGTCCAACCATTCAGGTGGGCTGGATCAACGAAGAGTGCAAATCCGATGGGAAACGCGGCGGTGAGCAACAGGCCCGCACCGGAGACCATTCCTAGCAGCGTGATACCCCGGGGGAACTCACCTGCAACCCGTCGACTTTCGACAATGAGCCATATGCCAAGCAGACCCTGCGGGATCATGTACAGGTCATCCGAAACGAGTTTGACAAAAATTAAAGAGAGGAACAGAACGATCAACAAAAGGGCAGTAACGCCAAGTGTGGCTGACATTCGGCCCGAACCAATCGCGGGGCGGCTGACAATCCCGCCGAGCGTGAGCACAACAGGAATGATCAAGAGGGATTGGAGAATTACCCCCACGTCATGAATCCTGATCAGTGGAATGGCCGCTTCTTCTGTGCCGCCCGACAGTCTGGTTGCCAAGAACGCAATCAGAAAGCCGAAGGCTAGGAGGCCGATTGCGCCACTTGCAATGGTTGCCCAGCCCACGACTTCGCGACGGGTGTCGATCGGTGGGACGGACAGTTGTGAAGTCATTTGCGTCTCTCCTAATCGGTAATGAGAAATCAGCGAGCGCGGATGGAGCGTACCGCAAGGAGCGTGCGCCCAACGAACTAAGTCAGATCGCCCCGGCGACCAGCGGGTCGCCCGCTCCGCGACGCCCAAACCAACGACTGCTTACGGGCAATCTGGACCGACCAGCCGAACGTCTGCTCGTGGTCACGTTGCCGGCCATCGCGTTGACGCGACCGAACGCCAATTGGGTCGGATATCGGTATCCATGGAATAGCGATACCGATGTCCACTGCCAGCGAATTGCCCATCGAGAGTCAAAATTCCACACCGAAACAATCGCCAACCACGCGGTGGGATTGTGGTGCATCTGCGTAGAAATACCGTTGGCGTCACGGCGCGACACGACCCGGCGACCGGCAAAGTTGCGTTGGCAGGACGTCACGCGCACCGGAATGTGGTTCAATACGGCCGCCCGCAGTGGGGTGACCGACCCGATCGGCCCCTCTGCCCGCCAGAACCCGCCCGCGAATGCTCCGCTTCCTCCTCACCCGTGTCAGCCTGGTGATCCCGACATTTTTCGGGATGACGTTGCTTGCGTTCTTCCTGATCCGGCTGGTGCCGGGCGACCCGATCGAAACGATGGCCGGCGAGCGCGGCATCGATGCGACGCGCCACGCGGCGCTGCTGAAGGAGTACGGCCTCGACCGGCCGGTGCTGGTGCAGTACGGCATCTACATCGGCCGCGTGTTGCACGGCGACCTCGGCAAGTCGATGATCACGCAGGAGCCGGTGCTGCGCGAATTCTTGACGCTGTTTCCGGCCACGATCGAACTCGCGCTGTGCGCGATCGTGTTCGCGCTGCTGCTCGGCATTCCCGCCGGGATCATCGCCGCGGTGCGCCGCAATTCCATCTTCGACCACGGCGTGATGGGCGTGTCGCTCACCGGATACTCGATGCCGATCTTCTGGTGGGGCCTGCTGCTGATCCTGCTGTTCTCGGTGCAACTCGGATGGACGCCGGTGTCCGGGCGCATCGCGGTCCAGTACTACTTCGAACCGGTGACCGGATTCCTGACGATTGACTCGCTGCTGTCCGGCGAGAAGGGCGCATTCCGCTCGGCGGTGTCGCATCTCATTCTGCCGACGATCGTGCTGGGCACGCAGCCGCTGGCGATCATCGCGCGGATGACGCGATCGGCGATGCTGGAGGTGCTGGGCGAGGATTACATCCGCACGGCGCGCGCGAAAGGCCTGTCGAAATTCCGCGTGGTCGCGCTGCATGCGTTCCGGAATGCATTGATCCCGGTGATCACCGTGATCGGCCTGCAGGTGGGCGTGCTGTTCACCGGCGCGATCCTCACCGAGACCATCTTTTCGTGGCCCGGCGTGGGCAAGTGGCTGATCGAGGCGATCAACCGCCGCGACTATCCGGTATTGCAGGGCGGCGTGCTGCTGCTCGGGCTGGTGGTGATGACGGTCAACCTGCTGGTCGACCTCACCTACGGCATCATCAATCCCCGCATCCGGCGCGCGACATGAGTGCACAGACGCTCGTGCCCGTCGTGCCGGTGCTTGCACCGCCCTCGCCGCTGCGCGAATTCTGGAGCTACTTCAGCGCCAACCACGGCGCGGTGGCGGGCCTGGTCATCGTGATCGCCGTGCTGCTGATGGCCGTGTTCGCCAACGTGCTGGCGCCGTATCCGCCGGACCTTACCAACAGCGCGGTGTTCCTGAAGCCGCCCGCCTGGCAGGCCGGCGGCTCGTGGGCCTATCCGCTGGGCACCGATGCGATCGGCCGCGACATCCTGTCGCGCCTCATCTTCGGCGCACGGCTGTCGCTGTTGATCGGCATCGCCGTGGTGGCGGTGGCGATCGTCATCGGCATCTCGCTGGGGCTGGTGGCCGGATTTTTCCGCGGCGTGACCGAGATCGCGATCATGCGCCTGATGGACATCATCCTGACGTTGCCAAGTCTGCTGCTGGCGATCGTCATCGTCGCGATCCTCGGTCCCGGCCTGATGAACGCGATGCTGGCGGTGGTGGTGGTCGTGCTGCCGCACTACGTGCGCATCACGCGCGCCGCGGTGATCACCGAAGCGTCGAAGGACTACGTCACGGCCGCGCGTGCCAGCGGCGCCACGAGATTTCGGCTGATGTTCAGCGAAGTCCTGCCCAATTGCGCCGCGCCACTGATCGTGCAGGCGTCGCTGGGCGTGTCCACGGCCATCCTCGATGCCGCCGCGCTGGGATTCCTGGGGCTGGGTGCGCAGCCGCCGGCCTCCGAGTGGGGCACGATGCTGGCCGACGCGCGCGAATTCGTGCTGCGCGCCTGGTGGGTGGTCACGCTTCCGGGATTGATGATCCTGATCACCGTGCTGGCATTCAACCTGCTGGGCGATGGAATGCGCGACGCGCTCGACCCGAAGTTGAAGCGATAGATTCGATGGCGCTGCTCGAGATCGAAGACCTGCACGTCGAGTTCCCGTCCCAGGGCGCGGTGCTGCGCGCCGTCGAGGGCGTGAGCCTGTCGCTCGACGAGGGCGACGTACTCGGCATCGTCGGCGAGTCGGGTTCCGGCAAGAGCGTGTCGATGCTGGCGCTGATGGGTCTGGTGGCATGGCCCGGCCGCGTGCGCGCGCGCCGCCTCGAGTTCAACGGCCACGACCTGCTGCGCCTGTCCGACCGCGAGCGTCGCCGCGTGATCGGCAAGGACGTGGCGATGATTTTCCAGGAGCCCACCACCAGCCTCAATCCTTGCTTTTCGATCGGCTTCCAGCTGACCGAGACACTGCGGCTGCACTTGAAGATGAACCGCGTCGCGGCACGCCGTCGCGCCGTCGAGTTGCTGGAGCAGGTCGGGATCCCCGCGGCGGCAAGCCGCCTGTCGAGCTTTCCGCACCAGCTCTCCGGCGGCATGAACCAGCGCGTGATGATCGCGATGGCCATCGCCTGCAATCCGCGCCTGCTGATCGCCGACGAACCCACGACCGCGCTGGACGTGACGATCCAGGCGCAGATTCTCGACCTGCTGCGCGACCTGCAGCGCGAACGGGGAATGGCGCTGGTGCTGGTCACGCACAACATGGGCGTGGTCGCCGAGATGGCGCAGCGCGTGGCCGTGATGTATGCCGGCCAGGTGATGGAGGAACGCAGCGCCGATGCGCTGTTTGCCGCGCCCCAGCACCCGTACACCGCCGCGCTGATCGCCGCGATGCCCGAACGCCATCTGGCGGGCGCGCGGCTCACCACAATCCCCGGCGTAGTGCCGGGCGTGCTCGACCGGCCGGCCGGCTGCCTGTTTGCGCCGCGCTGCACGTACGCCACCGCCGCCTGCGCGACGCGGCCGCTGCTGCGACCCTGGGCCGATGGCCAGATCCGCTGCCACTATCCGCTGCGCGATCCGCAGCGCGATGCGAATATCGCGCGCGATGGCGCCGTCAGCGCGGCGATGCGATGAGCGCTGGCCACGGCAATGGCGCGGCGGTGATCGCCAATACGGACACCCACGCGCCCGTGGTATCCGCCCGCGATCTCACGCGCACCTATGAGATTCGCCGCGGCATGATGCAGAAGTCAGCGCAGCTGCAGGCCGTGGGCGGCATTTCGTTCACGATCGCCGCCGGACAGACGCTCGCGGTGGTCGGTGAATCGGGTTGCGGCAAGTCGACACTCGCGCGCGTCGTCGCGCTGATCGAGCCACCCACCGCAGGTGAATTGCAACTGGGCGGCGTCGACGCGGTGCATGCATCGGCATCCGCGCAGCACAAGCTGCGCAAGACGGTCCAGATGGTGTTCCAGAATCCGTATGGCTCGCTCAATCCCCGCAAGAAAGTGGGCGCCATCCTGGAAGCCCCCCTCGAGATCAACACCACGCTCTCGCCCGCGGCGCGCACGGAGCGCGCCCGTGCAATGCTGGCCAAAGTGGGCCTGCGGCCGGAACAATACCTGCGCTACCCGCACATGTTCTCGGGCGGCCAGCGCCAGCGCATCGCGATAGCCCGCGCGCTGATGCTGGAACCCGCGCTGGTCGTCGCCGACGAGCCAGTGTCCGCGCTCGACGTCTCGGTACAGGCGCAGGTGCTGAACCTGATGGCGGACCTGCAGCACGACCTGGGGCTCGCTTACCTCTTCATCTCGCACGACCTCGCCGTGGTGCGCTACCTCGCGCACGACGTGCTGGTGATGTACCTCGGCCTCGCGCTGGAACAGGGGCCAAAGGAGCGCATCTTCACGCGGCCGCTGCATCCGTATACGCAGGCGTTGCTGGCCGCCACGCCCGGACTCGCGGGCAAGCCCCGCGCCCAGCGCATCGCGCTGACGGGCGAGCTGCCCTCGCCGCTCGCGCCGCCACCCGGGTGCGTGTTTTCCACCCGGTGTCCGCACGCCGTCGCCCGCTGTCGCGACGAACGGCCGCTGCCCCGCCCGCTGGATGGCCGGATGGTTGCCTGCCACCTTGCGGAAAATTTCCTCGAATCGGGTCATACTGCTGACCGCGAACCTATGCTGCGGCCGCCGCAGCTTTCATCCTAGGAGTTCCCCATGCACAAATTCAAACCCACCCCCCTGTGGTCCCGTGGCACGCGCAACGCGTTCATCGCGGCCCTGGCCCTGCCGGCGCTGCTGGTTGCCGCCGGTGCCTCGGCCAAGACGCTCGTCTACTGTTCCGAAGGCAGCCCGGAGAATTTCTATCCCGGCGTCAACACCACGGGCACGTCCTTCGACGCCAACAGCCAAATCTACAGCCGCATCGTCGACTTCCAGCGCGGCGGCACGCAGGTCGTGCCGGGGCTCGCCGAGCGCTGGGAGATTTCGCCGGACGGCAAGACGTACACGTTCTACCTGCGCAAGGGCGTGAAGTGGCACAGCCACCGCGCCTACAAGCCCACGCGCGACTTCAATGCCGACGACATGATCTTCGCGCTGGAGCGGCAGTGGAAGGAAGCCAATCCGTATTTCAAGGTGACGAGCTCGAACCATTCGTATTTCAACGACATGGGCATGGCCAAGTTGATCAAGTCCGTCGACAAGATCGATGACTACACGGTGCGGATCACGCTCGAGAAGTCCGAGGCGCCGTTCCTGTCGAACCTGGCGATGGAATATGCCGGCGTGCAGTCGAAGGAATACGCCGACGCGATGCTGAAGGCCGGCACGCCGGAAAAGATCGACCAGGAGCCGGTGGGCACCGGGCCCTTCTATCTCGTGCAATACCAGAAGGACGCGGTGATCCGCTACAAGGCGTTCCCGCAGTATTACGCCGGCAAGGCGCAGATCGACGACCTCGTGTTCGCGATCACGCCGGATGCGTCGGTGCGCTGGGCCAAGCTGCAGAAGGGCGAGTGTCATGTGATGCCCTACCCCAACCCGGCGGACCTCGACGCGATCCGCAAGGACCCCAACGTGCAGGTGCTCGAACAGGCCGGTCTCAACGTCGGCTACCTCGCGTACAACACGACCAAGAAGCCCTTCGACGACGTGCGGGTGCGCAAGGCGCTCAACATGGCGATCAACAAGAAGGCAATCATCGACGCCGTCTATCTCACCACCGGCGTGGCGGCGAAGAATCCGATTCCGCCGACGCAGTGGTCGTACAACGACGCGATCAAGGACGATCCTTTCGATCCGGTCGCGGCGAAGAAACTGCTGGCCGAAGCGGGCTATCCCAACGGCTTTGCGACGGACCTGTGGGCGATGCCGGTGCAGCGCCCGTACAACCCGAACGCGAAGCGCATCGCCGAGCTGATGCAGGCCGATCTCGCCAAGGTGGGCGTCACGGCTGAAATCAAGAGCTTCGAGTGGGGCGAATATCGCAAGCGCATGCAGAACGGCGAACACCAGATGGGGATGCTCGGCTGGACCGGCGACAACGGCGATCCGGACAACTTCCTCAACACGCTGCTGGGTTGCGATTCCGCCAAGTCCAACGGCAGTAACGTCGCCAAGTTCTGCTACCAGCCGTTCGAGGACCTGATCTCGAAGGCGAAGACGACGCCCGGCCAGGCGCAGCGCGCCGATCTCTACCAGAAGGCGCAGGTGATCTTCAAGGAGCAGGCGCCGTGGTTCACGATCGCGCACGCCGTGCAGTTGAAGCCGGTGCGCAAGGAAGTGATCGACTTCAAGCTCTCCCCGTTCGGCCGCCACACGTTCTACGGCGTCGACATCAAGGAGTAACCGGCCTCGCTGCAGCAGCGCCCCGCGCCACCTCACGGTCGCGCGGGGCGTTTCGTTTCAGCGGACCGGTGCGGCGCGCGGGGCGATCGCATCGAAATTGGGCATGGCGGCGTCACCGGCGATGCAGCTCCACAGATAGCACGCGAGGCCGGCGTCACCCGTCCACAGCGTGTATCGGCGCTGGCCGTGCTTCTCGGCTTCCCGTTCACTCTGCATGATCGAATGCATCGCGAATGCGCGCGCACGCGCAAGCCACAGCGCGTTGCCGGTGCGCTCGAAGAGCTTCAGGAACGCGTAGCCGTTGCCGTCGGTGCCGTGGCACAGCCCGACACCCTTGGTGAGCGGCCCCGCCAGCCACGTCATCTCGCCGGCGGCGACCAGCAGGTCGTCTAGGCGCGGATCGGGCAGCGCGGCGAGACTGGTCACCATGCCGGGCGCCCCGTGACACCACTGCACCAGCATCCTCGGCGGTGCCGCTGGCGGTTCGAGCTGCGCCGGCCAGTTCGCGCATGTGCCTTCACGCATGGACGTGGCGAGCGCGGTCTCGACGATCGCGTCTTGCCACGAATCGGTTATCGCCGTCAGCAACGCACGGCCGCGGATCAGCGCGCTGGCGTTGCCGGCAAACCCATGGCCCGCGCCGAGGAAGTGACATGTCCTGCCGTAGAGATCCTGCGTCCAGATGCGGCAAGGCGCATGCTCGGCGGGCTGCAGGGCGCGCACCAGCGCCTCGGCGTCGGCGCGAAACAATTCGGCCCAGCGCGCCTCGCCGGTCCACTCGTGCATCGTCAATGCCACGTGCATCGTGCTGGGCGAGCCCCACAGCAGTTCCAG
>JBKJSU010000392.1:0-4422 GCA_046594415.1 Casimicrobiaceae bacterium
GATAGCGCAGCCGCACACGTTCGCGGTATCGAGCTTGCAGAACGTCGACGGTCCGCATCCCTCGGCCAGGCCAGCCTTGTACTCCTTGTCGAAATTGTTATCGTCGGTCATGTCCATCGTGACTTCGAGAATGCCCGTCGTGGGGTCATAGATCTTCCCGAAGTGCTTGGGCGGCTTGACCTTCGACGACGGGTCGTATTCCGGCGGATCGAACTTGGGCGGTTGCGGGCGAATCTCGACCCGCACCGGCCACACGTCTGTTTTCAGGTCGAAGGGGTCCGCCTCGCCTGCCGGCGACTTGCCGACATAAATCTTCAACGTCTGGCGCGTGGTTGGCCTGGCATAAAGCATGAAGCTGTAGTACGTTTTGCCGGCCTCGAATACGCTCAGCATGGCGCCTGGGCGGCCAGCCGGTACCGGGATGATCTCTGACTGCGTGACGGCGCTAAGGGTGGTGTCGATGTAGTAGACCCCGTTGTTGGCGACCAGCGTGCTCCGTTGCCCGGTCGCCTGGCCGGACATGCGGATGAAGTGCCGCGGATCCGTCAGTTTGGCCGGTGGGTTGGTGTATTGCCGATACAGCGGCACCCCGGCGCACAACTCGTTCGTACAGGCGATGTTCCATTTGGGAATATCGGATGTATTGATCTTGGTTAGCCCGCACGTGCCGGAGACCACGCATGCGGGAAACACAACCGACGTGACGTACTCGTACGGACTCGTGTTGGCGGTTCCATCCGACGCACATTCAAGCTGCTCCACCGGTGCGCTGAAGAACGGATCTTTGTTCACCGAAATCGTCTTCGACCAGCCGGTCAGCGACCCGTCGTCATCGTTCAATACCGTCTGGCGGTCGACGTCCGTATAGCCGGTGAACATCGCCTCGTTCCATACGCAATAGGCGGCTGCGGCAGCCGTCTTATCGGTCTTGTACGTCGTGCCGTCGAACAGCGGCTGGGTTACGAAGTGCCGGATGTCGACGTTCTTGAAGTACAGGTTCTCCGAATGGAATGCGGGGGGATAGTAGAAGCCGTTGGGCTGCTTCCAGCCGATGGCAGCGTTGGGCATGTAGCATCCCGACGCATCCTTCGGCAGGCCGAGGATATTGGCGGCAAGCCAGTCGGTCGCCGGGCAGACGCCGCCGGGGCACGTGGGCCCGGGTCGGCCCTTCGTGATGTTGATAAAGGCATTGGACGACTGGTACGCCGGGCCGTCGTAGATGTTGTACATCCGTTGGTTGTTGCCGAAATTCGACCGCGGGAAGGTGATGCCCTCGGCGACGCTGAGACACCGATTGTCGTCGCCATTGCCGGCCATGCACTTGAGCGCGCCCGGCTGCGGGTTGAACGGGCTCAGGTGCGACGTGAACGGGGTTGCGGCATTTCCCGGCGCGGTTGGAAGCTGCGTTTCGCCGATGAACGCGGTGCGGTAGACGACGCCCCAGTGACCGTAGACGGCATCGGACGCGGTGTAGCCACCCCCGGTGACGATCGAGAGGCCGGAACCGAACACGTCCGTGATGAAGCTGTTGGTCACCAGGTACCAATGCGGACGCAGCCACATGGCGGCGAAATTCTGCTCGACCCAGTTGAAGGACGTCGTATAGCGGTCGATCACGGTGACGACGCACATGCTGATATCTTCCCCCTGCGAACCGCAGACAAGCGCCGTCTTGCACGATTCATCGTTCGCGTCGCACTTGGTGGGGAAGCGCCCGCCGCCCCCGATCTGCGGGTAATAGACTTGCGCGTCCTTGTACTTGGCCTGGTTGCACGCCCACGGCACGTACGGGTAGGAAGCCGGGTGCGGCAGCTTCCCTTCCGGCCACAGGGGATTGGACTGGTCGCACGGCTCGGGGGCCAGCGGATTGGGGATCGCCGGGATGGAGATGTTGGTACGATTGAGTACAACGTCCTTCCCGACGCCTTTGCATGCCGCTCCGTTGCCGATGACGTTGAACGAATTCGCCGCCGTCGAGCAGAAATTGCCGACGAAGCTCTTGACCGGCGTGTATCCCGCGCGGTCGGCTGTGTTGTTGGGCGAACCCACCTGGAGGGCGGCATAGCCTTCCCACTTCTGATCGCGGGAATGGCCGCTGACGCCGCCGGGGAGCATCCAGTAGCAGGCGCCGCAACCGCTGGCGCCGACCGCCATGTTGCCTTCGAAGCGGTTCCACGCATTCATGATCCAGAATATCGACGGATGGTCGTAGTCCGAATAGAACGGTACGTTCTCTTCCTTCAGGAAGCCCTGCGTTGGATTGTTCGGATCCTGGATACGCTCGTGGGCGAGGATGCCCGGCACCTTGCGCGGGTTGTCGGGATAGTCGAGCGCGGCGCGCGCGTAGATGCCGATGTTGGAGATCAGGTTGTTGTCGATCTCCGTGCCTTCCTCGAGGTAGTAGCCATGGCCGATCGACTTCCAGCCGACGTTGCGCGCCAGCGTCACATTGTGCGTGCCGTGGATCGTGTACCAGCGCGTCATCGATTCGTTGACCGTGGTGTCCTTGACGAACGTATCCTTCGGCGCCTTGCGGGCGAGGTGAAAGTGAACGGGATAGTGGGCGATGCGTCCGCCCTGGCCCATGTTCTCGAACTCCACACCCTGCACCTGGAACTTGAGCAAGCCCTGCCGGGCCACGGTATGCGCGCCAAAGTAACTGTCGCCCGGGAGCGGCGCGGTGGGAACCAAACCATCGGAAACGATGCGAATGCTGCGCGTGAGCAGCGCGACCGCAGCGCGATTTTCCATCCTCGGGGTGGGAAGGCCAAGCCGCGCCGGTACCGCGTTGGGGCCATTTTCGGAGAGGTCGAATTCCGTGCCGTTGTGGGTATAGGCCAGCGGCTCCGTGAGCTGGAAGACCTTGTTGCTGCTACCGACGACAGGGCCCTTGATCTGGCGCTTCTCCGAGTGTCCGGGCAGAAAGTCGGTAGTCGACACCACGATCCAGTCGTTTTCCCGCCAGTCGACCGGTTGGTCGAGCGTGATTTGCGTACCGCCGCGCGCAGTCACGGCCAGGCGCCGCCAACTGGTGCCGCTGCCTGTCTTCGCGATGAGATCGGGGTCGGTGCCGTCGACGATGCTGCCGTTCTTGCCCAGCAGCAGCAGCGTGCCGCCATACGACACGCCGATCACCTTGTAGCCGAAGTAGCCCGGCATCTTGGTGACCGGGTCCAAGCCGCCGTCGTACGTCAGCGGGTGGTAGCGGTAGAACCAGTCCGGGTCGGTGCCGTTCTTCATGTCCACTTTCTTGTGGACGAGCGGACGGGGCAGCGGACAATCGGTATGCTGGTCCATCGGGTCCGGCGGAATGGCGTCCGGCTGCGAGCACCAGATCTCGGTGGGCACGCCGCAATTTTCCATCTTGCACGGGATGCCGACGCCCTTGAGGGGGGCGTTGTCCTCCATCCCGTAGAGGTGAATGGTGAGGACGGCGCCGGGCTTGGTGCCGATCGGCGTGGGTTTCGGATTCGACCGATCGGTGATGTCATAGCCGGCGACCATCGTGCCGCCGTTCTCGATCAGGATCGACTTGGCGTAGAAGTCGGTCTTGCCATCCATAAAGATGAGGGTGCCCCCGTCGACGATGTTGACGTTCTTGAAGGTGTAGCTGCCTTCCGGCACGATGCACTTGGAATTGACCACGAGATCTTCATTGGTCCCGCCCGCAGGCATGACCGGGTTCTTCTTCGTGCATGTCGGGTCCGCAGCGGCCGCGATTTGCGGCGCAACGGTAAACGCTGCGGCGAGGATCAGGATTCGGGACAGGCGGGTCAGGGTGCTGAGCATGAGGCTCTCACTGGATGCACTTCGAAATTCTTGCGCAGGGTACGGTACAAAGCGCCATGCGGCGCGCGCGTGAAGGCTAGCAATGGATGCAAAGCGGGTCAAGCGGCAAGAGTTGTAGACGGCAACATGCGCCAAGTCGTCGCGGCAAATAGGGCGCCCGCAGTGCTTCCCGATCTCGCCTTGACTGGACGAAGTGCATTGCCTCAGTACGCCTTGGAGGATTTCGGCGCCTCGAGGGAGCGCATCTTCGCCATCACCTGCTGCGCGCCGGCGGCCATCAGCCGCGCGTCGGAACTTATCGTGACGAACTGAAAACCCTTGGCGATGCGCTTCAATGCGGCTTCGGGCGTAGCGTTGTGAATGGCCGCGACGACGCCGTGCGCCTTGGCGCGGGTCAGGATGTGGTCGATCGCTTCGGCCACCTTGGGATCGACGTCGTCCATCGCCGCCTTGCAGCCCAGCGCCAGCGACAGGTCGGACGGGCCGATGTAGATCGCGTCGAGGCCTTCGACCGACAGGATGGCGTCAAGGTTGTCGAGCCCCTTGGCGGTTTCGATCATTGCGAAGGCGACGATCGTGTCGTTGGCGTGCTGCGGATAGTCGGCGCCGCCATACAGCAGCGCGCGCACCGGG
>JBKJSU010000434.1:0-9705 GCA_046594415.1 Casimicrobiaceae bacterium
GTGGCGCTCCGGATGGCTGCAACGCCCCGGCACGTCTACTCCGCCAAAATGCATTTGGTATGCGAAGTACAATGATGGTACCGGCGAGCATGGGCTCACGTCAACACCACGTAGGCCGGGCGACGGGGCTCGCGCACCGCCGCCATGCGGTCGAGGCGTTGCAGCCAGTGCTGGTACGACCGCTTGAGGTGCACCTGCAGCACGCGGGCGGCTTCTTCGTGCCGGCCCCGGCTGCCCAACTGCAGCACGCTTCGGTGCTCACGCAGCGAGGCCTCGGCAATGCCCGACGGCACCCCGAGAAAGTCGTCGAACATGTAGCGGTTGCTGATCAGCAGCAGCTGTGTCTGGCGCAGCACACGCAACAGCTCGTGGTTGCGACAGGCGCCCAGCAGGTCGACGTGGAGGTCGTGTTCGATGGCGTCGAGGTCCGCGCCCCGCACGTCGGGGAAGGCATCAATGACGATCTTGACGTGCGCCAGCATGCGCGACCAAGTCGGTGCCGGCGTACGTGGCCCCACGTCCAGCAGCGCCTGCGGCTCCAGCAGCCACCGCAGCTCATAGAGGTTGCGGATGCGCCCCGGGGTAACGCGCTCGGCATGCCACCTGCCGCCATGGTCCTTGCCGATCATGCCCGTGGCGTGCATCCGCAGCAACACGTCGCGCGCCACCGTACGGCTCACGCCGAAGGTGTCCGCCAGCCGTGCCTCATGGATCCGGAACGAACGAAAGAGGATGCGCGTGCCGATCTCGTGCTCTACCTGCGCATGGATGTTCTTCCACGCCGGCTCCTGCACGATGGGTTCGAGGATGAGTTGCGCGCGCGAACCAGCGGGTGCGGTCCTGCCATTGCGCATCGGCACGACATAACCGCGGCCTTCCGCGCGCTTCAATCGGCCCTCGGCCATCAGCGTCTCCAGCGCATAGTGCGCCGGTGAGCGGCTCACGCCATAGGCGCGCGCCACGTCCGCTTCGAGCAGGCGCGCCCCAGGCGCAATGCCTCCCCTGGCCAGATGCGCGCGCAGTTCGTCAAGAACGCGGTCGCGGACGAGGGTCTTGTAGTTTGCCATGCGCGTCAGGATAGGCAATTAAGGAAAGGAAATCCAACCCAACAAGCCGAGAATTCTGGCCTTAGTCAGCAGGGATCGAGCGCGGACGATCCCTCGCCCACGCTGTGCTGAGGCAGATTTCCGGGTCGACGCAGGCAAGGGGGAGGTGATCTGGCAGGCGCAGCGCTCGCGCACGCCACGGGATTACTCCAGCCCCAGCACCAGTTGGATCACCACCTTCAGCAGGAAGCCGAAGATGCCGAAGGCGAGCACGAAGAACAGGATGAACGTGCCGAGGCGTCCGGCGTTGGATTCGCGCGCCAGCCGCCAGATGATGAACAGCATCAGCGCGATGAAGCCGCCGATGCCCCAGGTGAGGCCAAGATTGGCGATCTGTTCTTCGGTCAGTCCGAAGACAGTGCCTTCCATCAGTGCGCCTCATTCATGGCGCAACCGCACGCCGTCGGTCACCACGAGATCCTTGTAGGCGTGCCACGTGGCATGCCCGATCAGCGGCACCGTAACGATGAAGCCCAGCATCCCGGTGGCAAACGAGGCGACGATCGCGATGAGAATGAAGGTAGCCCACAACCCCATCGTCACCGGGTTCTCGCCCACGGCGCGCGCGCTGGTCAGCAGCGCCTGTCGAAAGCTGACCATCCGGCCCAGCAGCAGCGGCGGCGACACCGCGGCCAGCGCAAACACCACCGCGGCACCCATGCCGCCGACAATGGCCCATAACGTGAACAGGAGATCGCCCTGCTCGACGGCGGCGTAACGCAGGAATTCGGCCGGCGTGCGGATGGGCGTGGGCACGAACAGCCAGAACAGCAACGCGGAGACCAGCACCCACAGGCTGCCCAGCACCAACAGCAGGAGCCCCATGCGCACCAGCGGCCGCGAATCCCGCCGCCACGCGTTGGCCACGTCGCGCAGGCCGGGGCGTTCGCCGCGTGCGTGCAGCCGGCTCAATTCGTACAAGCCGGTGCAAAGGATCGGCCCCACCAGAACGAAGCCCGAAACGGCGCCCGGCGCCAGCCACCAGTAGTACTGCGCGAACCCGACCACGACCCAGCCGCCGACGGTGACGGCCAGCCCCTGCGTGAGGCTGGCGAGCGGCGCGGCGCGCAGGTCGGCCACGGCCAGCGCCAGCCAATGCCAGACGCGCCGCGGCGGGATCTGGCGCACCGGCAGCGGGTCGCGCTGGCGCAACGATGGAGCGGCAGGCTGGGTCACCGCGGCATTATCCCGCACGCGTTGGATATGGGCGCTAAGCGCGCAGGATCTTTGCGCTGTATCAACATGCTCGCCCGAAATCCGGCGTTCGATTCCGGCAGTGCCAATTCATGCCGCCGACTGCGCGCAAACACATTTCGGAACGTGAGAAAATGCGGCGTCGGCACAGTGATCCATGCTTCGACCATTCCCTTACGTCCGTCTTACCCGAGAAATTCCATGAAACGCGACGATCGCAAGTCCCTGCGCGCGGCTCTCCCGACCGCGCTGCCCCCGCAAGTGATCTCCGAGGAAGTGCTCCTCGAAAAATACGCCAAGGGCAGCGAACAGAATGTCGAGGGCGTGCGCCGGCGCGTGGCGCGGGCGCTGGCCGCGGTCGAGCCGCCTGCCGAGCGCGAGGGTTGGGAGCGCGCCTTCTTCGAGGCGCAGCAAAACGGCTTCATTCTGGGCGGCCGGATCAACTCCGCCGCGGGCACGGACCTCAAGGCCACGCTGATTAACTGCTTCGTACAGCCGGTCGGTGACAGCATCTCCGGCGACGAGAACGGCATCGGCATCTATGTCGCGCTCAACGAAGCGGCGGAAACGATGCGCCGCGGGGGCGGCGTGGGATACGACTTCTCGCCGATCCGGCCGCACGGCGCGCACGTCAAGGGCACGAACAGCCGCGCCAGCGGACCCCTGTCGTACATGCGGGTGTTCGACCAGAGCTGCTCGACGGTCGAGTCCGCGGGTTCGCGCCGCGGCGCGCAGATGGGCATCCTGCGTTGCGATCACCCCGACATCGAAGCCTTCATCCACGCCAAGGACGATGGCCGGCTCACCAATTTCAATCTGTCGGTGGCGGTGACTGATGCCTTTGTCACGGCGGTGCGCGACAACGCGCTGTGGCAGCTCGTGCACAAGGCGCCGCCGGCACCCGACCTTATCGCGGCCGGCGCGCACCAGCGCGACGACGGCCTCTGGGTGTATCGCACGGTGCGCGCGGGCGCGCTGTGGGACCAGATGATGCTGTCCACCTACGATCATGCCGAACCCGGCGTCGTGTTCATCGACGCGATGAACCGCGACAACAACCTTTCCTATTGCGAGACGATCGAGGCTTGCAATCCCTGCGTCACGGCAGACACGTGGGTGACAACCACCGATGGGCCGCGCCAGGTGGCCGACCTCGTCGGGAGGCCGTTCACCGCCGTGGTCGACGGCACGGGCTATCCCATCGCGAGCAACGGCTTTTTCCGGACGGGAACCAAGCCGGTGTTGAAGCTCGCCACGCGCGAAGGGCATGCTTTGCGACTGACCGGGGATCACCGCGTGCGGCGCGTCGCCCGCAAGACTGCGTACGTGCTGGAGGTCGAATGGGTTGAAGCCTCTCGCTTGCAGGCCGGCGACGAGGTCGTCCTGCACGACCACCGTGCGCTCAGCGGATGGGAGGGCGCAGGCAACGCAGCGGAGGGATACCTGCTGGGGCTGCTGATTGGTGACGGAACGCTGAAGCAAGAGACGGCCTTACTCTCGGTCTGGGCGCCCGAATTGAAGTTGGTGGGCAATGGTGAGCCCGTGCCTTGGGGCGCCACTGGCGCGGCCGGGATCGTGGCCGCAGCCGAGGCCGCCGCAGCGTCGCTCGACCACCGCAGCGATTTTCGCGGCTTCCACCGTATCGCGGGCCGCGGCGAGGCGCGCCTCAAGTCGGCGGCATTGGGCCGACTGGCCCGTTGCTTCGGCCTCGCCCCTGGCGCCAAGACGATCACGCCGCAGATCGAGCGGGGGGGCTCGGCGTTCATCCAGAGCCTGCTCCGCGGGTTGTTCGATGCCGACGGATCGGTACAAGGCTCGCAGGCGAAGGGTGTCAGCGTGCGCCTGTCCCAGAGCGACCTGGCACTGCTGCAAGCCGCGCAGCGAATGCTCCTTCGGTTGGGCATCGCCTCGACGATCTACCGTGAGCGGCATGCAGCGGCATCGCGCCCGATGCCGGATGGCCGCGGCGGACTCAAGCACTACGACACGCGAGCTTCCCACGAACTCATCATTGCCGGCGACAACCTCTGTGTCTTCGCCGATCGCGTCGGCTTCGCGGATACCGCGAAGTCCGTGCGACTGCATGCCTTACTTGATGGCTACCGGCGTCGTCTCAACCGTGAACGGTTCGTCGCCACCGTTGAAAGCCTCGTCGAGGATGGATGCGAGGACGTGTACGACGTCACGGTCGCCGATGTGCACGCATTCGACGCGAACGGCCTCGTGGTCCACAACTGCGGGGAACAGCCATTGCCGTCGTACGGCTGCTGCGACCTCGGCAGCGTCAACCTGACGCGCTTCGTGCTCGATCCGTTCACGCCTGACGCGCAGTTCGACTTCGCCGGCTTCGCCGCCACGGTGGCCGTCGGCGTGCGTATGCTCGACAACGTGCTCGACGTGACCGCGTGGCCGCTGCCGCAGCAGAAGAAGGAGGCGATGGACAAGCGCCGCGTGGGGCTGGGCTTCACGGGGCTCGGCGATGCGCTCATCGAACTCAACCTTGGCTACGACACTGCGGAAGGGCGTGCGATGGCGGCGCGCATTGCCGAGGAAATGCGCGACGCCGCCTACCTCGCGTCGGTGGAAATCGCCAAGGCCAAGGGACCGTTCCCGCGCCTCGATGTCGACCAGTACCTCGCCGCGCCACGTTTCGCGTCGCGCCTGCCCGAGATCATCCGCTCCGCCATCCGCGCACACGGCATCCGCAACAGTCATACGCTGTCGATCGCGCCGACGGGCACGATTTCGCTCGCCTTTGCCGACAACGCGTCCAACGGCATCGAACCCGCCTTCAGCTGGTTCTACCGGCGCAAGAAGCGCATGCCCGACGACACGATGAAGGAGTATCGGGTCGAAGACCACGCCTACCGGGTCTACAAGCACCTGCACGGCATCGACGACAATGTGCTGGTGGAGTCGTTCGACCCGGCGCAGACGCGGGCGCCGGGAGCGGTGTGGACCGACGCCGAAGGGATGCGTCGCGCCATGCTGCCGCCGGCATTCGTGAATGCGCTGCAGATGAGCGCGCAGGATCATATGCTGATGAACGCGGCCGTGCAGCCCTTCATCGACACCGCGATCAGCAAGACGGTGAACGTGCCGGCCAACTATCCGTTCGAGGCGTTCAAGGATCTCTACTTCGAGGCCTGGAAGGCCAACCTCAAGGGCATCGCCACCTACCGCCCCAACAGCCTGCTCGGTTCGGTGCTCGAAGTTGCGCCCGCGGCGGCGCCATTGACGGCGCCCGAGGATTTCGACACGGCCGACCCGGACCGGCGCATTCGCCTCGATCGCGCGCATCAGCCGCCGCTGTCCAGCCTGCGCTGGCCCGGCCGTCCCGAACTTGCCAACGGCAATCCGTGCTGGACGTATGTGGTGCGCCATCCGCTGGGTGATTTCGCGGTCTTCATCGGGCACATCGACGACGGCAGCTCCTATCCATTCGAGGTCTGGATCAACGGCGCGGAGCAGCCGCGCGGTCTGGGCGCCATCGCCAAGACGCTGTCGATGGACATGCGCACCGACGATCGCGCGTGGCTCGACATGAAGCTCTCGGCGCTGCAAAAGGCCAGCGGCGACGACGGCTTCGAGATGGCGATGCCTCCCGATGGCCGCATCGTCCGCGTGCCGAGCCTGGTGTCGGGCTTCGCCAAGCTCATCCGCTACCGCTGCGATGAGCTTGGCGCGTTTGCAGGCGAAGGCGCGGGCAAGACGCCGGTCGTCGACGCGCTGATGGGCCCGAAGGAACCGAAGGCCGGACCGGACGGCACGCTCTCGTGGACCGTGGACGTAATGAACCACGCCACCGGCGACGACTTCGTGCTGTTCCTGAAGGAACTCGTGATGCCCGACGGGCAACGCCGGCCGTATTCGATGTGGCTGTCAGGCGAGTATCCGCGCGTGATGGACGGGCTGTGCAAGGCGCTGTCGCTCGACATGCGCGTGTACGACCCCGCATGGATCGGCATGAAACTGCGCAAGCTCCTGAACTACGGCGAGCCCAACGGTTCGTTCATGGCGCGCACGCCGGGCTCGGACAAGGCGCAGACGTATCCGTCGACGATCGCCTATCTCGCGCAATTGATGATCCACCGCTACGCAATGCTGGGCATCCTCACCGAGCAGGGCTATCCGGTGGAACAGGCCGGCATCCTTGCGGTGCCACCGACGGAACAGACGCACACCACCGCGTTGAAGACGCTGCCCGGCAAGAAATGTCCCGAGTGCGGCAACAAGGCTCTGATCCGCAAGGATGGCTGCGATTTCTGCACCGACTGCGGGTATACCGGTGCGTGCGGCTGACCTCGGACCTCGGGCGCCCGCCCTGGCGGACTCGCCGCCACCGCCGCGAACCCACGGCGCCGCGGGCGGCGCCGACGTTTACCCCGGCATGACCCGGCACCACTGATACGCGATCTTGCGCTTGCCCGCCTGTGCAAGATGCCGAGTGCAGGATGCCACATCCAGCGCAAAGCCATGGCGCGCGTACTTCGCCGCGGCGCCGGCGGCGAAAGTGCGGTCCGCCTCGGCGACATCCTTGAAGTCGGCCGGCAGCACGGCGAGTTGACAATGCGCTTCGCCCTCGCGCGCCTTCGCGTCAACCACCAGCGCGCGCAAGCGCAAGCTGTCGACGATCCAGCGCAGGTGCGCGCATCCCTGCGCACCCGTGTCGAGCCCCAGCTTCGCGGCCCAGGTGGCGGCCATCGCGACATTGTCTTCCCGCCAGTTGTAGTGCGCCTGCACGACTGCATGGACCGGTCCGCCACGAGAATCGACAATGCGCCGTGCGCGCTTGGCATACGCGGGCGTGTTCAGCACCTCGCCACCGATGCCGACGAAGGCCAATTCCGTGGGAAACAGCGGCGCCAGCCACGCCCATGGTGGGTCAGCGGCCAGAATCACCACGGTCGCGCGCGACGGATCGGCGATGGGTGGCACATCGGCGCGGAATGCAGTACTCGCCCAGGACTCATGTCCCCAGGTACGCACGCCGCCCGCCAGCACCACCACGGTGGCCATCGCAATCAGGTATGCCGCCGCGCGACGCGCCTTGGCATAGGGCAGCAATTGCCGCAACAGCACGAATGCGAGCAATGGCGCCAGCAATTCCATCGGCACGAGATAACGCGCAATGCCGAACAGCACCATCCACAGCAGATAGGCGAATGCACCGACGACCAGCAGGTAGCGAACACGCACGTCCAGCGGCGTGGCGGCGGCACCAGACGGCCTTCGCGCGAAAATCGTCACGACCAGCCACCATCCACCCAGCACGTAGACGAGCGGCCAGATGACCTGGTGCAACGCTAGTTGGCCCACGCGCAACGGGTCGAGCGAAAAGACAAACGGCCAAAGCAATGCTTCGAGCGCGGACTTCGGGCCCCATGCCGTATCGGCAACACCCACGCTGCTGGCCAGCGGATTGGGAAACAGGGTGCCAAATTGCGGAAACAGCGGGTTGCCGAATGCAGTGAACATCGTCCACATCCAGTACCCGCCGGTGAGCGCAAGACCCGCCACGCTGCCGAGGCCGAATACCAGCGCCAGGCGCAGCCGCTGCGGCCACGGCAGCGGGCACCCAAGCAACAACGCCGCACCCATCGCCGCGACGTAGATTGCGTTGGTCAGCTTGAGCCCGGCGCCCAGGCCGGCCAGCACGCCCGCGGCGACTGCGACGATGCCGCCGATGCCGCCGCCTCCCGCCGGCGCGCACAACCTGTCCCAATGCCGCAGCCCCACCAGCAGCGCGCCCAGCACGAACAGCGCCGTGGTGTTGTCACCCATCGTGTTACCGATCGAGGCAAGAAAGTTCGCGGTCAGGCACCCGGCAAGCGCCAGCAGCAGCGGTACACGATTGCGATCGGCGTCCGGCAGGTCCGCGCACACCGCGCGCGCGATGCCGAAGATCAGGATAAAGCTTAAGCCGTGCAGCCAGCCCATCGCGAAACCTGCCAGCGGTGCCGGCAGGTACTTCTGCATCCAGTAGTACGGGACGTCGAGTAGCGGATTGAAGTACGACTGGAATCCGGCCGGCGCCAGATCGATGGCAAGCTTGCCGTTGAGCCACGCGAACGGGTTGTAGAGGTGATAGTTGTAGACGTCCCAGTTGGTGTCGAGCCCCAGCAGGACCGACAGCAGGCCGAACATGATCGGTACGCCGATGCACGCGTTACGCACCGCGCGCGTGCTGTTCAGGTCAATCCCGGACAACCGCCGCCACAGCCGCGAGCGAAGGCTATCCGCCATGCGTTGCGCCGGCCTGACCGGTCGTTGCTGCGGGAAGTCGAACGCCATAGGCCTCCGCAAGGCGCGCCGCCGCCTTTGCCCGGCTGGCATCGACGTCGGCCGCATTGCGCATCCATGGCCGCAACTTGCGCCGCGTGACGCCGTGATAATGGGCCACCGCGGTCGGCCACCAGTCCGCGCCGAGGTCGGCAAACGCCAGACCACGCCGCTGCACGAAAAATTCATGCAGGTCGGCGCCGGTGTCGCAATACACATAGTGGGGGCGGTGCCCGCCGTACTCGCGCCGCCATCGCCGCTGGCTGTCCAGCGTCATGCGCCGCAGGCCCGGCACGCGCAGCCGCAGGTACAGCAACCGCGCGAGCCACGGCCACTGCGGCACTTCATTGCAGATCACGCGTTGGCGAAACGAAACGCCCGCATCGAGTGCTGACCGCACCGCCGCCACGTCCAGCATTACGCAGGGAATCCACATCCGTGGCGCATAGAGACCACGCTGGTGCCCACGCAGGTGATTGGCCGCCAGCCACTCGCCGGCATGCAGGAACCCGCTGCCGTAGGTGCCGGACTGCAGCGCGGCCAGCATCGCCGGCACGAGCCCGGGATCGAGAATCTCGGCATCGGAATCGAGGAGCAGCAGCGTATCGGCCGCCATCTCGCGAAAGATGCGGTCGAGCGTCACGCCGTGCCGGGCAAGCGGCCGCTGCTCCAGCCGAAACGTGAACTGCTGCTGCAACCGGCGGAGGAGTTCGACGCTGCCGTCCGTGGACTCGCAGTCGATCACTGTGACGGGCAGATCGCTGTGGCGCAATGCACTGAGCAGCGCGAGCGCCGTCAGCTCCCGGGTGCTGCAATTGATGATGACGATTTCGGCGTTGCGTACGACCATCGCGCAGCCCGGTCACTGGCCACCGTCGGGCCGCGCCGCAAGACGCCACAGCGACGTGACCTCCGCGGCGCGTGCCGCGTGCAGCGGGTCGGATTGGTCGGCGGCCTTCGGATGCTTCGGTTTTGCATCGCTGCGTCCCAGGACTTGCAATCCCGCCACCTCGATGGCCGCGAGTAAGTCATCGCGCGTGCGCAGGCCGAGATGTTCCGCAAGGTCCGACAGAATCAGCCAGCCCTCGCCGCCCGGTTCCAAGTGCGCGGACAGTCCGCGCAG
>JBKJSU010000543.1:0-4650 GCA_046594415.1 Casimicrobiaceae bacterium
CAGTCGCGAGGCCGTGATCGGCGACAGCTCGCTCATCTTCAGCACGGCGGTGTTGCCGAAAGCGAGGCACGGCGCCACTTTCCACGTGGCGGTCATGAACGGCACATTCCACGGCGAGATCAGCGCGCATACGCCGACCGGGTGGAGCAGCGTGTAGTTGAGCAGCTGCCCGTCCACCGGATACGTGTGGCCGTCGGTGCGCGTGCACATTTCCGCAAAGTAGTGGAAGTTGTCCGCAGCGCGCGGGATCAGCTGCTTCTTCGTCTGGCCGATCACCTGCCCGCAGTCCTTCGTTTCCCATTCCGCAATCTCGGGGACGTGGGCGGCGATCAGCTCACCCAGCCTGTGCATGATCCGCGCGCGTTGCGCCTGTGGCGTACCTGCCCAGCCGGGAAACGCGCGCTTCGCCGCCGCGACGGCGGCCGCAACCTCGGCTTCGCCGCCGGAGGCCACTTCGGCGAGCATCTGCTGCGTGGCCGGGCTTGACGTCGACGACACCATCGGGCGTCCCCGTCAGGATCACGTCGCCCGGCAGCAAGGTCATGAAGGCCGACAGCTATTCGATCAGGTACGGAATGTCGAAGACGAGATCGCGCGTATTGCCGCGTTGCGACTCGACGCCGTTGACCGTCGTGGTCAATTCGAGATTGGCGGGGTCGCGCACATCGTCCGCATCGACCAGCCACGGGCCGATGGCCGTGCAGGTGTCGCGATTCTTCACGCGCAGGTTGGGCCGGTACCAGTTTTCGAGATAGTCGCGGATCGCATAATCGTTGGCCACCGTGTAGCCGCCGACGACGTTCCAGGCGTCGGCGCGGGCCACGTGGGCCGCGGGCTTGCCAATTACCACCGCCAGCTCGCACTCGTAGTGCATGCACGCGACGTCGCGCGGGCGGCGCGTGTACCCGCGATGGCCGATCAGCGTGCCCGGCCCCTTGAGGAACACCAGCGGTTCCTGCTGCGAGCCGAACGCGAGTTCCTTCGCGTGCTCCGCGTAATTGAGACCGAGCGCGATGATGGTGCCCACGTCGAAGGGCGGCAGCCAGACGACGGCATCTTCGGCCAGCGTGCGGCCATCCGCCAGCCGCACGCCTTCCGCTGCGGGGTACGCCGCATGCACGGCGCCGCCATATGCCACGCGCGCGGTCTTCATGCGTTGCCTGCCGCCGGTTCCGCAACGACCGTGTTTTCCAGCGTACCCACGCCGTCCACGGTGATGGCCACGTACTGGCCGGGGCGCGCACGCGGCGCGCCTGCCGGCACGCCGACCAGCAGCACGTCGCCAGGGGCGAGCGCCATGAACTCGGTGACGTCCGCCAGCAATGTGGCAACAGGCCGCACCAGGTCGCGCAGCGATGTGTGCAGGCATGGCTTGCCGTCGATGGCAACGCGGATCTCGAGCGCGTCCGGTCGCGGCACGTGGCGCGCGGCGAGCACCCATGGGCCGATCGGCAGGAAACCGTCGCGGCACTTGTGGCGGATGGACGGGCGGTGGTAGTCGGGATGCGGCACGCTGACATCGTTGGCGATGGTGTAGCCGGCGACGACGTCCAGCGCATTGTCGGCATGCAGCCGACACGCGGTGCGGCCGATCACGACCGCGATCGTCGGGCCGATCTCCACGTCGTCGACCCCGACGGGCACGACGATGGCACGACGATGCGCGGACAACGTGTTGCGCGGCTTGATGTACAGGATCGGCGCGCGTGGCGGCGCCTTGTACGGCGGCTGGTGGACGGCCTCCCCCAGCGCGGCCAGCGCACCGCGAAAGTTGAGCAGCGTGCCGTAAACGGTGCCGGTGACAGGCGGCATCCACGCCAATTCATCGGCCCCATGAACAACGCCGCCAAGGCGAAACGAACCCGTGCGCGGATCGACGGGCACGTCACAGGGCAGGCGCCCTGCGAGCCGCAACAGCGCATGGTCGATCGTCAGGTGCATGGACGGGTCAGGACTCCGATGGCCAACCGCGGGCGTCATGGCCCAGTATGCCAAAGCGCCGCGCCACACGGCGATGGGCGCGCCATCGCCGGCCGCAGCGATGCCGTTATTTGTTAACATATCAGTAATTTATCGCTCACATCTTTACTTGTCTACGCAGCCGCGAAAGTCGCGGCCCGGCTGCATCGGCTAAACTCAATGGCTTTGCAGGCGCGTGGCCGTCACGATCGCCGCGCCGGCCCGACTTGTCCGCCCCGCCATGACCAACACCTCCGCCGTAACTGCCGACGCCACCGCGATCGCCCATGCCGCAGCCGCCGCGCAAGCGGCCCCCGCCGACGCAGGCGCGTGGCTTGCGCTGATCGCCTTGCTGCAGCAGGCGCAGCGCACCGATGCGGAAAACGATGCGCTGGCGCAGGCCCGCGGGCACCTGCCCGCCCACCCGCAGATCCTGCTGGTCGCCGGGATGAGCGCCTTGCGCCAGGGCCGGCTCGACGAAGCCGAGCGCGCCTTGACGCAAGCCGGGACCATCGAGCCGGCTTCCGCCGCGCCCCTGGTGGTGCTGGCGCAGGTGGCCGAACGCAAAGGCGATCTCGCCGCCACGCTTCGGCACATGCTGCGCGCCGTCGATCTCGATCCACGGCAGGCCCCGGTGCTGATCGCCGTTGGCCGTGGCCTGCACTCGGTAGGACGCAACGACGAAGCCGAGCAGGCGTATCGCCACGCCGCTGAAGCCGAGCCCAGTGCGGTCGAAGCCTGGCGCACGCTCGCCACCCTGCTGCTGGAACGCGGCAAGCCGGCGCAGGCCATGCGCGCGCTCGACCATGCGCTGAGGCTGGCGCCCACATATTCGGACCTGCATGCACTGGCCGGTGAAATCCTCGAGGCGGGCAAGTATTTCGATGGCGCGGCGGCCGCTTACGCCAATGCATTGCGGCTGTTTCCCAAGTCGGCCGACTGGATGAACAAGCTGGGCTGCCTGCAGAAGGCGCTGGGCCAGCCGGAACTGTCGGAGGCGACGTTGCGCGGCGCCGTGGCGCTCGAGCCGACGTCGCGCGTGGCGCGCGAGAACCTCGTCACGATGCTGGTGGAGCAGCAACGCCTGCCGGAGGCACGGGTGCTGCTGCTCGAAGCCGTGGCGCTGCCCGGCGTGGTCGAGGACGCGCGCCGCAATGCTGCAGCAGTGCTGACCATCTTTCACGAGCACGATCGGCTGCGGCCACTCATCGTGCAGGCTGTGGCGCAGGGCAACGACGCGATGCTGGCCCGTGCCGTCAGCATGACACCCGACACGGCGCTGACGCTCGACGAGCCGCGCGTGGAAATGTTGCGCAGCCTGTCGCTCAAGACCGGCGGCCCAGTGCGCGACCGCGAAAACGAACGGTTCGCCCGCGGCTTGCCCGCCTGGGATGGCTGGCCCGCCTTCGAAGCCCATTTCGCGTTGCACGGCGGCGACGACGTTGCGGCCATCGCCGGCACCGCCGAGCTATTGCGCGCCGCGGCGGCGATTCCCGACGCCGAGCAGGCACTGGCCACGCGGAAGCTGCGCAGCTTCGTGCGCGCGATCGCGCTGCGCCGTACGTTGCCTCCCGCTGCCGCCACCCCCGCGGCAGGCGAGGCCCGCCTGCGCTTCTGGCACGCCGCCATCGGCCTCGACGACGCGGACTTCTTCGCGGGGCAGGTCAAGCCCATTCCCAACCTCGTGAGCACCAACCCGACGGTCACCCGCACGCCGCTCGATGCGGTGGCGGGCACGTGGCGACGGCTGATGGGCGAGTGCCGCGACCGTGCGCAGCCCGGACCATGGCGCGCGGCCCTGCTGTACTTCGCAATCGTCGACATTCACGGCTTTCGCAACGGCAATGGGCGCCTGGCGCGCTTCATGATGAACGTCGAACTGGAAGCGGCGGGCTACCATCCGCTCGTGCACACCGATCGCCTGGTGAAGTCGATGGCCGCCGCGCTGTCGGCGGTGCGGCACCTCGACGATCTCGAGCCGCTGGTCGATCTTTTCGCCCGCGCCGGTGCCGAGACCAGCGCACTCGTTGCCGGAGCGCAGGCGCAGTCCGCGGAGTCACGCTGATGCACGCCCGGACAAGCGCGCCATCCTCGGCCCCGGCATCCGCTTCGCTATACTCGGCACGATGAAAGCCGCCGTCCTGTCGACCCTGCCCTGCCTTGTCGTGGGTGCGCGTGCCGCCGTCCGCCACGGCTGTGGGCAAATGGACGCGCTCACCCCCTGGGAGATCTGGGGCACGGCACCGGCCTTGCCGTCCCGGCTGCAGCTCGTGGCCGAGGGTGTCGCCGCCGACTACGAGATGGTCGATGGGCACGCCGTGTTCCTGTTCGACGTCGACGGCGTCGCGGTCGTCGCGCGCATCATGCTGGCCGGAACGCCCGGCGCGATGTTCATCACTGCCAACACGTCCGAGACGCCGCTGCCTACGCCAGCGGGCGCCATCCCCGGGGCGCGGCTGGCGTCACTGCTGCTGATCAGTCGCGCGTGCCTGCTCGATGCCCGTGGCTGGCTGCCGCGGATGCAGGCGTTCCAGCGCTTGCGTCCGGTGGTATCGGCCGCCGCGATCACGTCCGCAGAAACAGCGGCGTACGCCGCGCTGCGCCGCGAAGTCGAGGCGCGCACGCCGCCCGTTCATCGCGCCTCGATGCGCGCGCCCAACGAAGCGTTCTTCGGCGAGTTCAAGCACGACG
>JBKJSU010000058.1:0-4383 GCA_046594415.1 Casimicrobiaceae bacterium
CTCATCATCGGGTCGAGCCGGCCCAGCGCGATCGTGCCGCTGGCGTCGATGCGGCAGACGATCATCCTTGCCGTGGATGTCTCGATCAGCATGGACGCCACCGACGTGGAGCCCACCCGACTGTCGGCGGCCCAGCTGGCCGCGAAAGCGTTCGTCCAGGAAGCGCCGGCCAACCTGCGCATCGGCCTCGTCACCTTCGGCGGCAGCGCGGCCGAGGTGCAGGCGCCGACCGCCAACCGGGCCGACCTGCTCGCGGCCATCGACCGTTTCAATTTGCAGCGGGGCACCGCCACCGGCAGTGCGCTCTACACGGCGCTGGCGTCATTGTTGCCCGAAGCCGCTCTGCAACTGCAGGCCATCAACCTGGGGAGCAGGAAGTTGCAGGACCCGCGCGCGGCGAAAGAAAAAAGCGCCACCAACGTCGTGCCGGGTTCCTACACCTCCGGCGCCATCATCCTGATGAGCGACGGCCAGAGCACGATGGGACCGAATCCCCTCGACGCCGCGCAAGTGGCCGCCGGGCATGGCGTGCGGGTGTTCACCATCGGGTTCGGCACGAAGGAGGGCGCGACCGTGCGCGTGATGGGCAGGTCGATCTTCGTGCGCCTGGACGAAGCTACGCTCCAAGGCATTGCGGACATCACCAAAGGTGCTTACCTGCACGCGGGCACCGCGGCCGAACTGAAGCAGGCCTATCAGGACCTCACGACGCGATTGATCGTGGAGCGCAAGGAAGTGGAACTCAGCTTCGCCTTCGTTGCGTTCGGCATGCTCATGTTGGTGGCGGCGCTGGCACTGTCGCTGTACTGGTTTCCCATGGGCATCAACGCGTCGCGGGCAACAGTCCCGGGGTCAGGCAGCGCTGCCTGATCCATCCGAGGTCAGTGCGCCGGCGTCAGATGCGTGAGCACGTTCTCGGGTCAGGTGGCCGATGCCTTGGCGATGCTGCCCACCGACGCATCCAGCGCGGCGTTGAACGCCTGTTCGTCCTGCTGTGCCGTCAGGCCCTCGGTGAGGGCGCGCGAAAAGCTAGCGATCACGCCGTGGTTGCGCGACAGCCGTGCGTTGGCGTCGTCGCGCGAGTAGCCGCCCGAGAGCGCAACGAGGCGCAGCACACCTGGATGCTTGACCACGTCCGCGTAGAAATCGTCGACCTCGGGCAGCGTCAATTTCAGCATCACGCGTTGATCTGGTTGTAGCGCATCGAGTTGTTTGATCATCGCCGCCTTGAGGAGCCGCTCGGCAGCTTCCTTGTCCGTGGCGTGAATGTCGACTTCGGGTTCGATGATCGGCACCATGCCGGCCGCGAGAATTTGCTTGCCAAGCGCGAACTGCTGGGTGACGACATCCTCGATGCCCTTGGCGTTGGCATGCTTGATGACGGAGCGCATCTTGGTGCCGAAGACGCCCTTCGCCTTGGCGCGCGTGAGCAGGGCGTCGAGGTCCGGCATGGCCTTCAACATCTGCACATCGTTGACTTCGTCGGCGAGACCTTTGTCCACTTTCAGAAAGGGGACCACCTGCTTCACCGACCACAGGTAGTCGGCGGTGCCGCGCCCCTCGACGTCGCGGTCCATGGTCTGCTCGAACAGGATGGCGCCCAGGATGCGGTCGCCGTTGAAGGCCGGGCTGGTGACGATACGCGTGCGCATCGCATGCACCAGATCGAACATTGCTTCGTCGCCGGCATAGGTTTCCGGCTTGATGCCGTAGAGGCCCAAGGCCTTCGGCGTGCTGCCGCCACTCTGGTCGAGTGCGGCGACAAAGCCGCGTCCGGAGTGCATTTTTTCGTATTGCTGCGCATTCATGGATTTCCTTGTGGAACGGAGTCGCGCCATGCGGCTATCCGCGATGATAGTCCGGATTGCGCACCCGCACCGCTACCAAGGTACGCCGGGAAAACTCGCTAGCCTCCTTCGTGATCGATCAGGAGACAACCCGACGACGCAAGCGCGATCACGCCTGCCATACGCCGTAGCCGCCCTCGCGCAGGTCGATCGCCAGCTCCACCTCCATGTCGAGCGCGGCATCGTAGGACATGGGGTTGTACGCCGCGTAAATTTCCGGCAGCAGGTGCAGGCCGAAGCGCTGCACATAACGATTGGCCTGGATGCCGGCCATGTGCTTGTCGAAGCGGATGTCGGGGTCGAGGCCCGTCATCCCGACGTAAACGCAGGGCTTGCCCGCGCGATAGCCGGGGTTGGCCTTGATGAAGCGCGGCTCGTCCAGGACCCGAGCGTCGAGCTCGATGACATAGACATGGTGGTGGCCCCGGCGCGGCATGGTGATTTCTGTTGGACGGCCTATGCCCCCGCAACGGCATCGGCTCCGCGGCGGGCGACCGCCTCAACCTCGATCTTCAGCCCGTGGTGCAAAACGGGCACTGGCACCACCGCACGGGCGGGCCGGTGATCGGGCGTCCACTGGGCATAGATGGCGTTGAACGCGGGCCAGTCGGCGATATCGGTGACGTATACGCGCACCTGCACCAATTCCTGCGTGCGTGCGCCACAGGCGTGCAGCGCGGCCTGCACGTTGGCCAACGCCTGCCGAGCCTGCTCCTCGAAGGGCGCGCCCACCAGTTTTCGGCCATCGGCCGTGATGGGCAGTTGGCCAGACACGAACACCCAGCCGTCGACCACCGTCGCGTGGCTGTAGTGGCCGCCGGGTGCCGCCATCGACTCGGGACTCATGCATTGAATGTTGGTCATGCTCACCAGCCCGTGAAACGCGGCCAACTCTGGCTTGCGTCCGCGCCGCGCAACACGTGGTAGCTGCCGTGCTGCGCCGCGGTGGCGCAGGCGTGGTTGGGCAGGATGCGCAGGCGCGTGCCGAGCGGGAACTGTTTTTCGATATCGCCCTGCGCGCCCGCTGGGCCATACCCCACGAGGCCATGTTCCTGATTGGCACCACTGACCGTCCACCCGTCGAGCACCGTGCCGGCCTCGTCGCACACCACGCCGTAGCCGCAATCAACCGCCTGCTGCTGCGTGCCGCGGTCGCGGCTCAACGCCATCCACCCGGCATCGACGATGATCCAGCCGCGCTCCGGTTGATGCCCGATCACCGTGGTGAGCACCGACAGCGCAATCTCGTCGAGGCCGCAAATGCTGGTGCCCGCCATGACGAGATCGAAGAACACGTAGACGCCGGCGCGCACCTCGGTCACGCCCTGCAGTTGCTTCGCTCCCAGCGCCGTGGGAGTGGAACCGATGCTGACCACCGGGCACGGCAGGCCGGCCGCGCGCAGGCGCTCCGCGGACCGCACGCAGCGCGCGCGTTCCTGTTCGGCGATGCCAAGCAGCTCCGCCGCAGTCGAGCACTCGTAGGAGCTGCCGGCGTGGCACATCACGCCGAGCAGGTTAGTGCCACCCGCATGCAGGCACCGGCCGATCTCGATGAGCCGGGGGGACTCCACACCCACCCCTGCACGGTGCCCGTCGACATCCACTTCGATCAGCACTTGCGGACGAATGCCTTGTTGCGCAGCTGCAGCTACCAACGCCTCGGCACCGGCGAGCGAATCGACCACGAGGCGCAGCTTGCAGCCGCGCGCCTGCAGGGCCAGCGCACGTTCCATTTTGTTGGGCGCGATGGCTACGGCATAGAAAATGTCGTCGAAGCCGCCGTCGAAGAATTCTTCCGCTTCCTTCAGCGTCGACACGGTGATGCCACGCGCACCGGCGTCACGCTGCTGGCGCGCCACATCGAGACACTTGGAAGTCTTGACGTGCGGACGGAACGACACGCCCAATGCCGTCATGCGCTCCTGCATGCGGGCGATGTTGTGCTGCATGCGGGCTTCGTCGAGCACCAGGCAGGGCGTGTCAAGGTCATGCAGCTGCATGGGTGCGTTTTCCATTCTGGCTGGCGCTGGGGCAGGCCCCGTCACGCCATGCGGGCAACGTTACTTCGGCTTGACGAAGCGCAGCACAAATTTGTCGGTATCGAACGTGCCATCGCCCGACGAGACTTCGCGCTTGTCTGCGGGATTGCGCAGGAACAGGCCCTCGGCCTCGAATACGAAACCCGCTTGCGTGAGTTCGGCCACGACCACATCGCGGTCGAGGCGGTGCAGCGTCCGGGCTGCGGTGGTGCCGCTGCCGGTCTTGGCCGAATGATCGACGATCACGAAACTGCCGCCGGGCTTAAGTGCCGCGAAAATGCGCTGGTTCATCCTGGCGCGATCGATCGGTTGGTAGACGATGTCGTGGTAGTTGTTCACGAGCGTGACGAGATCGAGCTTGGGAACGTCGGGCGCTATCGGGTCTTCGAACGGACGGTAGACCGGCACGAAGTTGGCTTGCGGGTTATCTGCGAGCCGCTTGGTCAATGCGTCGCCCGGTGCCGGGCGCTGCGCGAATACCTTCCCTGTAGGGCCGA
>JBKJSU010000189.1:0-8217 GCA_046594415.1 Casimicrobiaceae bacterium
GCGGCGCGAGTTGCGCCACGTCATCGCGAGTGAGCAGGTAGGTGCCTTTTTTGGCGCCATTGCGCCGGCCGCGCGTGATGAGCTGCGCGAGGTCGCCGTAGGTGTCGCGGTTGGTGGCGTAGAGCAGGAGCTTCACGCCGTCGACCAGCGTGAACTCGCTGCCGACGATGAAGGGCAGGCCGGCGTCCTTCGCGGCGAGATGCGCGCGCACGACGCCGGCCAGCGAGCACTCGTCGGTGAGGGCCAGCGCCGCATAACCCAGCGCCTGTGCCCGCTCGACCAGTTCCTCCGGGTGCGAGGCCCCGCGCAGGAACGAAAAATTGGACAGGCAGTGAACCTCGGCATACGCGGGCAACATGCGGCCAGTATACCGTATAAAAAAACGGTATATGAATGCAGCGGGCCCCCATGTCAACGGGAAATGCGGGATGCACCATGCCCCCGCAGGGGTCGCCGCCATTTCAAAACGGCTAAGATGGCTGCACATCGTTCCTGCCGTGACCCTTGCGTCGCGCCCATTCCCGCCCATGCCCGCCATCGCCTTCGACCGCTTCTACCGCTATCCCGAACTCACCGCCCTGCTGCAGGCGCTGGCGCGGGAGCACCCGCAGCTGGTGGCGATCGAATCGATCGGCAAGAGCTTCGAAGGGCGCGACATCTGGGTGCTGACGGTGACCAATACCGCCACCGGACCCGCCGCCGAGAAGCCGGCGTTCTGGGTGGACGGCAACATCCACGCCACCGAGGTGGCCGCCTCGGCCGCCAACCTCTACTTCCTGCACACGCTCGTCACCGGTTACGGTCACGATGCCGATGTCACGCGCGCGCTCGACACGCGGGCGTTCTACATCTGTCCGCGCATCAATCCCGACGGTGCCGAGTGGGCGCTGGCCGATCATCCGAAGTGGATCCGCTCGAGCACGCGCCCGTACATGAAGGGCGACCCCGAGCACGACGACCCGGACGGCCTGACGGTGGAGGATATCAACGGCGACGGCCGCATCCTGCAGATGCGCATCGTCGATCCCAATGGCGTCTGGAAGACGCATCCGGACGAACCGCGCCTCATGATCCGCCGCGATCCCACGGAGACCGGTGGCACCTACTACCGCGTGCTGCCCGAGGGCCACCTCGACAACTACGACGGCTTCACGCTGCGCATCCGCAAGATCCCGCAGGGCATCGATCTCAACCGCAATTTTCCGGGATCGTGGCGCCAGGAGTTCGAGCAGCGGGGCGCGGGCCCGTATCCGACCTCCGAACCGGAGGTGCGCGCGGTCGTCGACTTCATCGTGACCCATCCCAATGTCACGGGCGGCATTGCGTTCCACACGTGGAGCGGCGTGCTGCTGCGGCCCTTCGACAACCAGCCTGACGACGAGATGGATGCCGAAGACCTGTGGGTCTATCAGGCCATGGGCAGGAAGGGCACGGAGCTCACCGGCTATCCCAGCATGTCGGTCTATCACGAGTTTCGCTACCACCCCAAGGAGGTGATCGGCGGCACCTTCGATTGGCTGTACGACCATCTCGGCATCTACAGCTGGGTGGTCGAGATCTGGGCGCCGATGCGCGAGGCGGGCATCACCGACTACAAATTCATCGACTGGTTCCGCGAGCACCCGGCCGCGGACGATCTCAGGATTCTGCGCTGGAGCGATACCGAACTGGGCGGGCTTGCCCACCATCCATGGAAGGCGTTCGACCATCCCCAGCTGGGCGCCGTGGAAATCGGCGGCTGGGATCGCTTCAACGCGTTTTCCAATCCGCCGCTGCCGCGGCTCGAGGCCGAGGTAGCACGCTTCCCGAAGTGGCTGCTGTGGCAGGCGCTGATTTCACCGAAGCTCGAACTCGTGCACGCCGGCGCCGAAGCCACGGGCGGCGGGCACTACAAGGTGACCTTCGTCGTGCAGAACACCGGTTGGCTGCCGTCGTACCTGTCGAAGCGCGCGCTGGCGCGCAAGATCGTGCGCGGCGTGACCGCGGAGGTGGCGCTACCCGCTGGCGCGACGCTGCTGCAGGGCAAGCCCACCCTCGACGTGGGGCAGCTCGAAGGGCGCGCCTACAAGCACACCGGCATCTCGTTCTGGGGCGACCCCAACCTCACCGAGGATCGCGTCAAGATCGAGTGGGTGGTGCGCGGCAGTCCGGGCGACGTGCTGCGGCTCACCGCGCGGCACGATCGCGCAGGGGTAGTGCGCGCTGACGTTACGTTGGGCTGATTGCCAGCCAATCGCTTCCTGGTAGTCGTTCGCGCCGGCGACGCGTCGCTGCATCCGCCGTGGACACGGAATCTCGCCACGCGCGATTGGGATCTCGTCGTCAGTTACTACGGCGACGATCCCGGGCGCTATCGCGATGCCGGCACGACGCGCATCGACGGCAAGGGCCTGAAGTGGAACGGCCTGCACGAACTCCTGGCCGGCGCTGCGTTCTGGCAGCGCTACGACTACATCTGGTGTCCTGATGACGACCTGGCGATTGACCAGGACGGCATCTCGCGCCTGTTCGCGACGATGGCGCGGCTGGGGCTGCGGCTGGCGCAGCCGGCACTATCGTGGACCAGCCACTACTCCCACGCAGTGACGGTGCGGCATCCGAGCTTCAAGGTGCGCATGACCGACTTCGTCGAAATCATGGGGCCCTGTTTCGAACGCAGTTTCCTCGAGGCCTGCCTGCCGACATTTCGCGAATGCCAAAGCGGCTGGGGCCTCGACCGGATATGGCCGCATCTGCTGACGCGGGGGGCACGGCACTGCGCCATCATCGACGATGTCGAGATGACGCACACGCGTCCTGTCGGTGGCCCCACCTACGCGCGATTGCGGCAGATGGGGATCGATCCACGCGCCGAGCTGGTGGCCGTGGTGCATAAGTTCGGCATCGCGGCGGATGCGCGACCTCGGGTGGTGGCCGCGATCGACTGCGAAGGCAACGCGCTCGATGGCGCGGATGCCGTTGCGGCGGCCACGATCCATGATGCCATCGCCGGCGATTGGGCGACGTTCAAGCGCATGCGTAGCCACCGGGGTGGAATCGGCCACGTGCGGTCGGCGTAGCGGCGGCCGCGGTGGGTTCAGAATTCGATCGTGGCGGGCAGCGCGCGCTCGACGAGGTAACGATAGTCCTCGATGCGCCGTTGCGGCAGGTTGAGCGGTGACTTCGTTTCGTGGTCGTAGCGCGCAAAGGGCTGCAGGTAGCGGGCGAAGTAATCGCGATCGCGCGCATCCATGTACTGTTCGCAGGTTGCCGGCAGGATGCTGTGATACCGCACCACCCACGCCAGTTCCTCCGGCAGGTGATTCTTGAGGCGCGCATAGGCAAATTCGTCGTGATTCCATTGGAATACGCAGTGCGCAAGGCCGCAGCCCGGATCCCCCGTGGTCACCGGCCGATTCATGCAGACCACGTTTTCAGGCGCCTCGCCCGCCAGCAGCAACACCTTGCCGAGATCATGCACCAGCGCGAGCAGCAGCATCGCCTCGGTGGCCGTGCCTTCCGCTTCCATCGCGTCGATGATCTGCAGCACGTGCAGTTGCTGGCTGGCGCCGTGCAGGCGCTGGTCGGTGGGATCGATGCATTGCGCCAATTTTTCGATGAGGCTCCACGGGCTCACCCGGCCCAGGATCGGCGCGGCGTATTGACGTTGCAGCGCCGCGACCGTGGCCGCTGTCTGCGCATCGTGCCGCGCCTCGATCGCCGCGGCACGCTGCGCGGCGGCCCGGATCAACAGCAGTGGCGAAGCGATCGGCGACGGCGGCCTGGCGGCCCTGGGCGGACGATGTTCAGCGGCGGGCAATGGCGGCGACGGCACGGCGACCTCAGCGTAGGCATGCAGCGGAAGTGGAATGTTAGCACCACGATGCGCGTGCCACGGTTCCGCGAGGATGCGGGCTATCGCGGGGGCGGCGCGTGACGCCGGTGGACGTGCTGGTGGCCGGCATGGGCTTTGCCGGGAGCACGACGGCGCGCGTGCTGGCAGACGCCGGGTTCCGCGTGCATCTGGTCGACCGACGCCAGCATATCGGCGGCAATGCATTCGACATGTCCGATACGCACGGAGTGCACGTGCATCCCTACGGCCCGCATATCTTCCATACCAACGCCACGCGCATCGTTGAATTTCTATCGCGGTTCACGCAATGGCGTCCTTACGAGCATCGGGTGCTGGCCAAGGTCGGTGAATTGCTGTTGCCGTTCCCGATCAATCGCACCACGATCAACCGCCTGTACGGCCTGGCACTGGACGAGCAGGGTGCCGCCGCCTTCCTGGCGCGGGCGCGCGAACCGCAATCGATGCTTGCCACCAGCGAGGACGTGGTGGTGGATAGCGTGGGCCGTGACCTGTGCGAAAAATTCTATCGCGGCTACACGCGCAAGCAGTGGGGCCTCGACCTGTCCGAATTGGCCGCGGGGGTCGCCGCGCGCATTCCTGTTCGTACCACCGAGGACGATCGCTATTTCACGGACACGTTCCAGTGCATGCCGGTCGCCGGGTACACGTCGCTGTTCCAGCGGATGCTGGACCATCCGTTGATCACCTACGAAACCGGCATTGCATTCGAGGCGGTGCGGCAGGCCCTGCCGTTTCGCCATCTCGTCTATACCGGTCCCATCGATGCCTACTTCGACCATTGCTTCGGGCGGCTGCCGTACCGCTCGCTCGAGTTCGAGCATGAGCATCGGCCGGGCCGCGCGCTGGCGCAGCCGGTGGGCACGATCAACTATCCCAACGATTTCGCATTCACGCGCAGCACGGAATTCAGGCACCTCACGGGCCAGCAGCACGACGGCACAACGCTGGTGCGCGAGTATCCGCGGGCCAACGGCGAACCCTTCTATCCGATTCCCACCGTGGACAACGAAGTGCTGTACAAGCGCTACAAGGCGCGTGCCGCCGCCACGGCCGATGTGACGTTCGTCGGCCGGCTCGCCCAGTATCGCTACTACAACATGGACCAGGTCGTGGGCGCCGCGCTCGCGGCGGCCGACGGCCTGGTCGCGCGCTTGCCTAAGCGTCGTACTTGAAGGAAAGCGTGACCCGTGCGCGGTAGGCCACGACCTTGCCGTCCTCGATTTTCATGTCGAGCTTGCTGACTTCGGCAACGCGCAGGTCGCGCAACGACTTGGCTGCGGTCTCCACGGCGTTCTTGGCCGCCGCTTCCCACGACACCTTGCTGGTGCCGATGATCTCCGTCACGCGATAGACGCCGGCTGCTGCATTCTTTTTCTTGGCCATGTGGTTCGCTCCTTGGGTTTGTGAGGCACGCAAGCCGATCCTCATGCCTTCCGGAATCCATCATAGACGCGTTGGCGCGATCGGCAAAATCCCGGGCTTCCGGACTGCGCGGCAACGAGTCGCAGGCCCGGCAACAGGATAGGGTGCAATTTCCCCTAAAATGAGGAAAACCTCACTTAGTCTTTATCGCCCCTGCAAACCGGGCCGGATGCGCGGCGCCCACCATGCCCAATGCCTTCAATTTTTCCGAAACCCCATTCGACTGCCTGACGCCTGACGAGCAGGGGCTCGTCCGCAACAGCGTCGACATCGCCTATTTTCGCGCAGGCGAAGCGATCCTCGACCTAGGCGTCAAGCCGACCCATCTCTTCGTGATCATCAAGGGCGTGGTCCAGCAATACGAAGGGATCGAGGTGGTCGACGTCTACGGCGTGAACGATTGCTTCGACGGACGCGGACTGGTCGCCGAAAAGGTCAGCAGCCGGTTCGTGGCGGCCGAGGAAGTGGTGGCCTACCAGCTCGCCAAGCAGGCGGTCAGCAGTCTGATCGCCAGCAATGCCACCTTTGGGGCGATGCTCTTTTCCGACCTCTCCAACAAGCTCAGCACGATTTCGCAGCGCAAGAGCCAGCACGAGCTACAGTCGCTGACGATGGCCCGCGTCGACGAGGCCTTCGTGCGGCCGGCGCACTTCGTGGACGCCGCCACCGACATCGTGTCGGTGGTCAAGCTCTTCCAGACCGAGCGCACGACCACGGTGCTGGTGCGTGACACGCTGGCGCAGCCGCCGCGCCTGGGCATCTTCACGCACACCGGCCTGCAGCGCGCCATCCTGAGCGGCACGCCGCTCGAGCAGCTGCCCGTGGGCCGCCTCGCCAACTTCACGCTGGTGTCGGTCCGGCCCGCCGACCAGCTGGGCGACGCGCTGGCGGTCATGATCCAGAAGCGCGTGCACCGCGTCGTCGTGGCCGAGCTGGGCAAGGATGGGCTGGTCGATGCCGACCGCATTTCGGGCGTGCTGGAGGCGCTCGACGTCTTCAGCTTCCTGTCGAACCACTCGTACCTGATCAGCATCAAGATCATCGGGTCCAACGACATCGCGGAGCTGGCGCAGGCGGCGCAGCACATCAACCGCCTGATTGCGTTGCTGCACCAGGGCGGCACCAAGATCGGCCTGATCGGCATGCTGGTGCAGGAATTGAACGCGCGGCTGTTCGAGCGCGCGTGGCAGCTGATTGCGCCACCTGAACTGGTAGCCAATACGTGCCTCTTCGTGATGGGCAGTGAAGGCCGTGGCGAACAGTTGCTGAAGACCGACCAGGACAACGGCCTGATCCTGCGCGACGGCTATGTGCCGCCGGCCGACCTCGACGCCATCTGCGCGCGGTTCTCGGCGGCGTTGCGCGACTTCGGCTATCCCGATTGCCCCGGCAACATCATGGTCACCAATCCAGTGTGGCGGCAGACCGCCGCCGATTTCGGAACGATGACGCGCGGGTGGCTGATCCAGCCGACGCCGGAGGGGCTGATGGCGCTGGCCATCTTCCTTGATGCGCACGCGGTATGCGGCGATGCCAATCTGCTCGAGAAAGTGCGCCAGGGCGCGTTCAATCTCGTGTCCGACAACAGCATGATGCTCGCGCGGTTTGCCTCGGCCATCAACTCCTTCCCGGACAGCGGCGGCTGGTGGAACCGGCTGCTGACGCGCGGCGATGCCGACGAAGAGGCGCTGGATATCAAGAAGGCAGGCATCTTTCCGCTGGTTCACGGCGTGCGCAGCATGGCGCTGGAAAAGCGGCTTCCACAGCTTGGAACCACGGCGCGAATCGAGGCGCTGGTGGCGGCCGGTGAACTCACCGGCGAGATGGGCGCCGACCTCGTCGAAAGCCTGCACTTCTTCATGGGGTTGAAGCTCAACGCCGGTCTGGCCGAACTGGCGCTGAGCCGCCCGGTGTCCGGCGGCATCCACGTGTCGAAGTTGACCAGCCTGGATCGCGACCTGCTGAAGGACACGCTGGGTGTCGTCAAGCGCTTCAAGGCGCTGCTGCGCCAGCACTTCCATCTCGATATGGTGGCGTGATGGGTGGGTGGTTTCCGAAAAATTGGAGTGCGTGGGTCACGCGGCAGTGGTTGCTGTATCACCTCAACGACCCGAAGTTTCGGTTCATGTTCGAGCTGCCGCCTGCCGACGAATGGGTTGCGCTGGATTGCGAGACCACCGGGCTTGACGTCAACACCGACGAAATCATCTCGATCGCGGCGGTGCGAATCGCGGGCAACCGTGTGATGACCAGCGAGCGGCTTGAATTGCTGGTGCGGCCCGAGCGGCGCGTTTCCGCCGAGAGCGTGCGCATCCATCAGTTGCGCGAGCAGGACGTGGCCAAGGGGATGGCGCCCGAGATCGCGATGACCGCACTGATGCAATTCATCGGGAGCCGTGCGCTCGTGGGGTACTACCTCGAGTTCGACGTGGCCATGATCGATCGCGCGCTGGCGCCGATCCTGGGGATCAACATGGGTCTGCCGCAGCAGCGCAACGAAGTGTCGGCGATGTACTACGACTACAAGTATCGCCAGCTGCCGCGGCACCAGCGCGACAATCCCTGCATCGACTTGCGCTTTGCCACGCTGATGAACGATCTCGCATTGCCGCAACGCACGGCGCATGACGCGCTGAACGACGCGGTGATGGCTGCGCTGGCCTTCGTCAAGCTGCGACAACTCCTGGCTGCGGGTTAGCAGCCAGGAGTGTCGTGGTCGTCAGTGGCCCGACGCGCCCGAAGCGCCGAACCCGGTTTCCGAACGCACCTGCTGCGCCTTGAAACCCGCGCGGTCCTTCTGCGCCTGCGGACTGTTGTCGAGAATCGAGAACAGCCAGATCCCGACGAAGCCGATGGTGACGGAGAAGAGCGCCGGCGACGAATACGGGAACAGCGCCGAACCCGCTGGGTTGCCGAGGGTCGTTTCCCACACCGACGGT
>JBKJSU010000128.1:0-5899 GCA_046594415.1 Casimicrobiaceae bacterium
GCGATAGGGCAGGTAGTACCGGTCGATGATCGATGCGCGCGTCGCCCGCGAGGTGGCCCGCGTGGCCTTCGAGTACAGGCGCGGATGGCCGATCGACCGGTTGAGGTCCACCACCAGCCGGCTGACCGTTGATGTCACCAGCGGGGCCGCGAATGCGGTGGCCAGTTGCCGGGCCATGGCCAGCGCGCCGGGGTCAAAGCCGCGATGCGTGGCCAGCAGCGCGCGCGCGTCTCGAAACAGCGGCTGCAATGACGAGGGTATCCGGTTGCCACCATGCTCGCAGGTGACAAGATAGGCGTCGATTCGGGTAGCGCGCCGCGTCACCAGCGCAGCTCGGGCAACTGGCGAAAGACCTGCCGCGTGCCTTCGCCCCACTCGTGGCTCAGCGTGGTGAAATAGGCATCGCCATCGACGAAGCGGCGGCGTTTCTGCACTTCGAGGCTGTCGCGTTCGTAGCAGATGAGGTCGATCGGCATGCCCACCGACAGGTTGCTGCGCATGGTCGAGTCGAAAGACACCAGTACGCATTTGGCGGCATCCGCGAGATCGGTCTGGCGGGTGATCACGCGGTCGACGATCGGCTTGCCGTACTTGGTTTCACCGGTCTGGAAGTAGGTCGTGTCCTCGCCCGCTTCGATGAAATTGCCTTCTGCGTAAATGCGGAAGAGCCGCTGCTGCTCGCCGTGAATCTGGCCGCCGAGGATGAACGACGCATTGAAGCCGATGTCGTTTTTTTCCAGGTACTCGCCGTCGCGCTCGTCCACATCACGCATCGCATCCGCCACCAGCATCGCGACGTCGAACATCGTTTGCGCATTCCAGAGATTGGGCACACCGTCGCCGGCCGCGCAACGCTGGTTCAGCACGCCGATCACCGCCTGGGTTCCCGCAAGGTTGCCGGAGCTCAGCATGACGATCACGCGGTCGCCGGGGCGCTCGAACACCGTCATCTTGCAGAACTTGGCGATGTTGTCCATCCCGGCGTTGGTCCGGGAATCCGAGGCGAAGATCATGCCCTTGTCGAGCATCACACCGATACAGTAAGTCATACCGCGAGCCTACCAGTGTTCAGGCGGGCGCGCGACGCCCACTTGACGGCCGCGGTCGCATGCCGTGCTCGACGGATTTGCCGCTCCCTGCTACAGGCGTCCCATCAGGAAGAGAACGATGAGGATCAGCACCACCGCGCCGACGATGCCGCTGGGCCCATAGCCCCAGTTGCGGGCGTGTGGCCAAGTTGGCAGGACGCCGACCAGGACAAGGATAAGGACAATCAGGAGTACGGTTCCAAGCATTTCTTGCTCCCAGGTTCAACAATGGCGCCGCCGCGCACGCGTCGCCATCGACAGCGTCGCCCGGCGCGCATGGTGCAAGAATAGCGAGTACGCAAGGGTGCGTCTGTCTGCTACCGCACACAGGCACGACCTCCTACAGCGGGTCGTCCGTGAATAACTTCTCGAACGCGGTGACCTGCAATTCCGCTTGCTCGATGCTGACGCCGTCCGTGGTGCAAATGATTGCCACCAATTGGCGGTGCTCCAAGGCCATCACGGCATGGCGTTCGTCCGCGCCGCGGCTCCACTTGCGCTGCACGTGCCCGTCAAGCGGACTCGAATGGGGTTGAATTGCGATTGGATACACGAATCTCTCCCGTAATGGTGAACCGACAGCCACCGACTCCACCGCAACGAGCGGGCTCGAACGCTCGCTCATGCAATGGCCACCAACGATCGCACGAAGTGAAGTGCCGATAACATGAAATCTCCGGTCGATGCCGCCAGATTAGTCAATGTGCCAGAGGACGTCGGTACGGTGCCGCACACTTACCGCGAAAAGTCCTGGCGCCGACGACGCCAGGTTCCAGGAAATTGCCAACAAGGCGAAGGCACGGCGCCTGGTCGAAGCTGCTGGAGACGAAGTTCACGATGAACGCGACACTGGCAACGTAACGGCCACCAGCGGTGCCGTCCGCGACCGAAGGTGCGCCAGCGCACAGACGCCGTCATGGCTGTGGACTTATGGTGCAGGTTGACAAGACAAAATGCCGGGTTGCCAGGCGCAGAAAGCGCTTGCGATCGGTGCCACGGGTGTTGCAGGCAGCGATGCTTGAAGCGCGGCGCTTCAGGCCTTCACAGGGCTACCGCAATCGATTCTGAACCATAGGGAAAAATCATGTCCAAATTAAAAATCATGTTCAAATTGATGATCGCAATGTTTGTCGCGACCGGTTTCGGTTTCGCCGGTACTGCTGCTGCGCAGACCTACGCGCCGAAAACCACGATGGCGGCTGCCACGACCACGGCGCCGATATCGAAGGACGGTCTCGCCCAAGTCAAGAAAAATGCCGATGTCCAGTACAAGATCGACCGCGACGGTTGCGCCTCGTTGAGCGGCAACGCCAAGGACATCTGTATCGCCGAAGCCAAGGGCAAGGTCAACGTGACCAAGGCCGACGCCGAAGCCGCCTACGCAAACACGCCCAAGGCGCGGGAACATTCGCGAATTGTGCGCGCCGAATCCACGTACGCCGTTGCGGCCGAACGCTGTGACGACCTCGCCGGCAATCTCAAGGACGTATGCGTGAAGGAAGGCAAGGCCGCCCTGGTCAAGGGCAAGGCCGACGCCAAGGTCGACCGCGTCGTGTCCGACACGCGCAACGAGGCAGCGGTGAAGCAGTCCGATGCCCGCGTCGAGGCCAGCGTCGAAAAGCGCGATGCCGACTACAAGGTAGCCATCGAGAAGTGTGATGCGTTCGCGGGTCCGGCCAAGGACGCGTGTGTCAGCAACGCCAAGATGCAATACGGCAAGTCCTGAAACAGCAGCATTGACCAGCAATCGCCACGCGCGATTGGTCGTTGTGCAACGCGTTGGACAGTGCGGCCGGAGTGCTCAATGCCCCGGCCGCTTTTTGTCGCAGGCCGGGCGATGAGTCGTATCCCGGCTGGCGGCGGGAAACAGCGCGCGCCGATGGCCGCGATAGTAAGATGACTCCGCATGCATCCTGCGGTCCGCTGGGCGGACCATGCACCGCAACTCGATGAGGTGAAGTCACGTGAGCAAGGTGGACACCCGGCAATCCTGCCTGATCGTCATTTTTGGCGCGACGGGCGACCTGATGGATCGCAAGCTGCTGCCGGCGCTGTACCAATTGATGAAGGACGGCCTGCTGCCCGCGCGCTGCCATGTCTTGGGGGTCGGTCGCAATGACATGCTGACTGACGAATGCTTCCGGATGCAGGCGCGGGTTGCGCTGGAAAAGGCGGGGTTGGCGGTCACGCAAAAACTGCGGCGCTGGTGCGATACCTGCCTCCACTTTCAGGGTCTCGGCGCGGGAACCGCCCTGGACTACGCGCGGCTCGGCGCGCGCATGGACGAATTGGAACGCGCACGCGGGCTGCTGGGCAATCGCATCCTGTACCTGGCGCTGCCCCCGGGCGCGTTTCCCGGGACGATTCAAGCGCTGGGGCAAGGCGGCCTCAATCGCAGCCGCGGGTGGACGCGCCTGGTGATCGAAAAGCCGTATGGCCGCGACCTTGCGTCCGCGCAGCAGCTCAACGCGCTGGTGCACCGGTACTTTGCGGAAGAGCAGGTCTATCGCATCGACCATTACCTCGGCAAGGAGTCGGTGCAGAACCTGCTGGCGTTTGGCTTCGGCAATGCCCTGTTCGAATCGGCGTGGAATCGGGAGCACATCAGGAGCGTGCAGATCACCGTGGCCGAGGACCTCGGCATCGAGCAGCGCGCGCGCTACTACGAGGATGCCGGGGCCTTGCGCGACATGGTGCAGAACCATCTGACGCAACTCCTGACGCTCACCGCAATGGAGGTGCCGGCGGCGTTCGAGGCCGACAGCATCCGGTTCGAGAAGGTGAAGGTGCTGCGCAGCGTCGCGCCGATCCGCGACGATGCGGTGGTGTTTGGACAGTACGAGCCGGGCAAGGTGAAGCGCCATGTCCTGGCCGGATATCGTCAGGAGCATGGGGTCGCAGCGGAGTCCGCGACCGAGACCTTCGTGGCGCTGCAACTTGAGATCGACAATTGGCGCTGGCAGGGCGTGCCATTTTTTCTCTGCACCGGCAAGCGCCTCGCGCGACGGGTGACCGAGATCACGATCAATTTTCGCAGCCCGCCCGTGGCGCTGTTCCGCGCGCTCGATGGTTGTCCCACGCGCTCCAACGTGCTGGTGATCACCCTGCAGCCGGATGAGGGTTTCGATCTGTCATTCGAGGTGAAGTCGCCGGGCGACCGGTTCACGCTGCAGACGCAGCACATGGATTTTCGATATGCCGAGGCGTTTGGCGAACCCCTGTCAGCCGGCTACGAAACGCTGTTGCGCGATGTCGTGCAGGGCGATCTCACGTTGTTCGTGCACGGCGATGAGGCCGAGGCGTCGTGGCGACTCTTCACGCCGCTCCTGCACCGGCGCTGGCCGCTGCATGGCTATCCAGCCGGCAGTGCAGGACCGGTGGCGGCGGCACAATTGATGCAGCCTACGCGGCGACTTCCGACGGCTCCTGCCGATACCTGACATCGGACAGCAGACGATCCAGTTCTGTCCGCACGACGCCATAGCACTCGCAGGCGTGCGTCTCGAGTCCAGGCCGCTTGAGCACCGAAATGTGGCCGCGGCGATAGCTGATCAGTCCGGCACGCTGCAGGTTGCCGGCGGCTTCGGTGATGCCCTCCCGCCGCACGCCCAGCGCGCTTGCGATCAGGTCCTGTGTCATGACCAATTCGTTGGTCGGCAAACGATCCAACGTGAGCAACAGCCATCGTGACAGTTGTTGTTCGATAGAATGATGCCGGTTGCAGGCCGCCGTCTGGCACATCTGCGTGACCAGCGCCTGCGTATAGCGCAGCAGCATGCGCTGCATCAATCCGCCGCGATTGAATTCCTCCTTCAGCAGTTTTCCCGGCAGGCGATACCCATGCCCCGCGGTCTGCACGACCGCCGAACTGGGCGTGGTGTCCCCGCCCATGAACAAGGCGATCCCAAGCATGCCCTCGTTGCCTACGCCCGCGATCTCGGCCGACAGGCCGGACTCGATGACGTAGAGCATCGACAGGATGGCGGTGGTGGGGAAGTAGACGTGCCGCAACTGGCCGCCAGGCTCGTAGAGAGTTTCGCCCAGCAGCATCGGCACCAGTTCCAGATGCGGTGCGACGCGTTCGAATTCGGCCTCAGGCAACGCCGCGAGCAGGTGGTTCTGATTCGGGCTGTGGGGGATCGTCATGGCGAATGATCGGTAGCTGCTGCGCTAGTGGCTGGCGGCAAGTTCGACGCCAATGCCCCGATAGCCCTTGAAGCGCCCGGACTGGTCGAACATCGGTTCGCCGCTCACCCGATACCGCTGCGTTGAGCCATCGCTATTCAGGCGGCTGAACAGGAAGTCGAGGAAGGGCTGGCGGGCGGTTATCTTGGCGTGCAGGGCGATGCGCTCCGCCTCGTTCCAACCATCCATGGTGTTGATGCGGCCCTCATTTTCGAAGGTATCGACCTGCAACCCAAGCATCTCGAGCACCGGGCCGGATACCTTGGTGAAGTTTCCCGTGTTGTCCTGTTCCCAGTACCAATCCGAGGCAAGCTCGGCCAGGCTCCTGAAGCGCGCTTCACTTTCGCGCAATTCGGCGGTACGTTCCAGCACCGTCTGTTCCAGGACTTCGTTGGATCGTTCGAGTGCCTTGTACAGCAGCCGCACTTCCAGCATGTTGCGGATGCGCGCCCGCACCTCGACCAGGTCGAATGGCTTGCTCACGAAGTCACGCGCGCCCGCCTGCAGGGCGCGCAACTTGTGGCCGGGTTGCGCGGTGACGACGAGCACGGGCAGCCATGCGTCGGCGTCGTTGGTCTTCAGGCCTTCGATCACCTGAAAGCCGTCCATGCCGGGCATCTGCAGGT
>JBKJSU010000016.1:0-3865 GCA_046594415.1 Casimicrobiaceae bacterium
ACGGTGGTCATCGCGCGGACGAAGCTGTAGACCAGCGCTGCGATCACCGCCGGCTTGAGCAGCGGCAGCAGCACGAGCCGCAGCGTGGTCGACCCGCGCGCGCCGAGTGTCGTGGAAGCCTCGTCGAGGCTCTTGTCGATCTGCGTCATCGACGCCATGCCGGCCCGCACACCCACTGGCATGTTGCGGAAGATGTTGCAGATGACGAGGATGATCGCGGTGCCGGTCATCTCGATTGGCGGCACGTTGAATGCCAGGATGTACGACACGCCGATCACCGTGCCCGGAATGGCAAAGGAAAGCATGGTGCCGAACTCGAAGGTGGCCTGCCCGACGAATTTCTGGCGCGTGAGCAGATAGGCGGTCAGGATACCCAGGATGGCGGTGAGCGGGGCGGCGATCGCCGACAGCTTGACGGTGGTCCAGAACGAATTCCACGCCGCACCGGCCCAGATGATGCCGTGCGCGCCCCATTCGACGCCGAAGGCCTTCACATAATGCTTCATCGTCAACGTATAGTCGCGACCCCACGTCTCGACGAAGCCGCCGGCCAGCGCCATCGCATACAGGACGACCGTGAGCGCCGCCCACGGCAGCGCGATGCCGTAGCACAGGCGGCGCGCGCCATCAGGCAGCCGGATCGGCAGGCCTGACTCGCCCTTGCCGGACATGGCGGTGTATACCTTCCTGCCCAGCAGGCGCCGCTGCAGGAAAAACGCGCCCAGCGCCATGGCCAGCAGCACGATGCCGAGCGTGGCCGCGCGGCCCTGGTCGAGTTGCGCGCCGACCACGGAGAAGAATATTTCGGTGGACAGCACGCCGAAGTTGCCGCCGAGCAGGATCGGGTTGCCGAAGTCGGCGATGGATTCGATGAAGGTGATCAGGAACGCGTTGGCGAGGCCGGGGCGCATCAGCGGCAGCGAGATGTCGAGCAGCGTGCGCCAGCGGTCGGCGCGCAGCGTCTGCGCCGCTTCCTCCAGCGACGGCGACACGCCTTCGACGACGCCGATCAAAATGAGGAAAGAGATCGGCGTGAACGCGAAGATCTGGGCGACCAGCACGCCCTGCATGCCGTAGATCCAGCGCGTGGGTTCGATGGCGAAGGCCCATTCCAGGAACTGGTTGACCAGACCGGAGCGGCCGAAGAGCAGGATGAGACCAAGGCCGATCACGAACGGCGGCGTGATGATTGGCAGCACCGAGAGGATCCGCAGCACGCGCTTGTAGGGAAACGAGGTGCGGGTGGCGATCAGCGCGAAGGCAAGTCCCAGTGCCGTGCAGCCTATGGCACACAGCAGGGCGAGGATCAGCGTGTTCCAGGCGACACCGCAGCGTGTATTGCCCACGACGCACCCGACACCCCAGATCTTGGCGGTGAAGAGCCGCGCGAAGAACGCCGGCAGCGAGAACGCACCGTCCGCGTTTTCGAGCGCCTGCACAAGAATCTTGAACACCGGAAAAAACGTGAAGACAGCCACCAGCACGCCGACGGACACGACGCAGCTGGCGACGAAGGCATCGCCCTTGAAGAAGCCGCGACCCGCGAGACCCAGCGCGAACATCATGCCGAACGCAATGCAGACCAGCGCGGCGCCGAGACCCATGCCGTACTGCTTGCCCGCGATCGCGCCGAACGTGTCGGCGAGGAGGGGAAACGCCCAGCCTGCGGGCACGATCGCGAAGCCCTGGACAAAGAACCCGATGAATCCGGCCGCGCCGATGGCCAGCAGCCCGTTGGCACGCGAGCGTGGGGCGAGCGAGGGGAGCAACAGGCCCGCGGCGGCGAGCAGCAGCGCGCCGAGCGGCGCCAGCCAGGTGCGGCCATGCACGAGCACCTGCAGCAGCGCCGGCGCATTGTCCTTGCTGCCCCAGGCGCGCAGCCACGTCACGCCGAGCACCGTGTCCTGCAGCGCGTACCACGGCACCAGCAGGAAGCCTATCGCGCCGCACAGCAGCCAGCCGCCGAGGGCCCGGCGGTGATCGCTCATCGCGGTGCCGCGTTGATTTCCCTTTCCCAGCGCTCGAGCAGGCGGCGGCGCGTGTCGCTGGCGCCGAACTTCGCGAAGTCGTAGTTGATGACCTTGATGTCGGTGAGCTTCGGCACCTGCGGCGGCAGCGCGACCGCGCGGTTGGTGGGGATCGCGAATTCCTTGACGTCCAGCCCGATCTTCTGGGCCTCCGGTGTGAGCGACCAGTCGAGGAATTTCTTCGCGGCATCGAGGTTGCGCGCACCCTTGATCACGGCCACGGACCCGATCTCGTAGCCGACGCCTTCGCAGGGCAGCACCGGGAGTACCGGGAAGCCCCGCACGATCTCATTGATGACGCCATGCAGCACCGTGCTGCCGATATAGATTTCCCCGCGCGAAACCGAGGTCATGGGACCGATGCCCGAACGCGCATAGCTCGACACATTGCGATGCACCGCCAGCATGTAGCGGAAGGCCTCGTCCTCGCCCATGATCTGGACCAGCGACGCAAGCATCAGGTAGGCGGTGCCCGACGTGGTCGGGTTGCCGAGCATGACCTCGCCCTTGTACACGGGGTCGACGAGATCCTTCCAGCACTTCACTACCGGCAATTTCTTCTTGTCGCCGATCTCGGTGTTGTAACCCAGCGCGAGAATGCCGCCATAGACGCCGCTGACGCGATTCTTCGAGATATCGCTAAGGCGCTGCGCCCAGTCGTAGAGCGCGCCGACATTGGGCGACCGGTATTCCTCCAGCAAGCCTTCGTCCGCGGCCTGCAGGTAGCTGTCGGCCGGTCCCGCCCACCACACGTCGCCCTTCGGGTTGGCCTTTTCGGCCTTGATCTGCGCCAGCATCTCGCCGGTGGCCTTCTGGATGACGGCAACCTTGGTGCCGGTGGTCTTTTCGAAGCCCACCGCCATGCCCTGGCACCACGCGGTGTTGGGCGAGCTGCAGTAGAGATTAAGTTGGGCAGAGGCAAGCGCGGGCAGGCCCGCGAGCAGCGCGACGGCAACGGCAGGAAGCAGACGTTGGATCACTTGAGGATGGCTCCCACTTCCTTGTCCCACTTTTCGAGCAGGCGCTTGCGTTCGGCGGCCTGCAGATGCGGGTCGCCGGTGCCGCCGAACCAGAGATCGAGCTTGGGATTGGCCTTTTCGGCGGAAATCTGCGCGAAGGACTCGCCCGAGCCCTTCAGCGTCATCGCGACCTTGATGCCGGTTTCCTTCTCGAATTCCGTCGCGGCGAGGTTGCACCACTCGGGCTGCACCGGGCAGATCACGTTGAGTTGCTGCGCGGCCGCCGACGCGGTGACCATGATGGCAACCGCGCCGACCGCGGCCATGGAACGACGAAAGCGATGCATTGCGAAACCCCCGTGTGTCGCCCCGACGGCGATGGCCAGCGTGCTGCTCTGTGGGCTGTAATATTCGGGCATCGCGGGGTGGGGGTCAACTTCGGCAGCTTCGCGGATCAGGAGGGGAGGCGCGCGCGATGGAGCAGGCAATTCGCTTGGGCGTGGATCTGGGCGGTACCAAGATCGAGGTGGTGGCGCTTGGCCCCGCGGGCCAGTTGCTCTGGCGGCGGCGCGCGCCGACGCCGCGTGACGATTACGCGGGCACGCTCGCGACGGTGGCGGCGCTTGTCGCAGCGGCGGAGGCGGAACTCGGCCTGCCCGCAGGCGCGGCCACCGTGGGCGTGGGCACACCGGGTTCGCTTTCCCGCGCCACCGGTCTGTTGCGCGGCTCGAACTCGGTATGCCTCAATGGCCGGCCCATTGCGCGTGATCTGGCAACTGCGCTCGGGCGGCCGGTGCGCATCACCAACGATGCCAACTGCTTCGCGCTGTCCGAGGCGGTCGACGGCCCCGGTGCGGGCGCCCGTGTCGTCTTCGGTGT
>JBKJSU010000252.1:0-9325 GCA_046594415.1 Casimicrobiaceae bacterium
CGTGTTCCGCACGTTCCAGGAAAAAGTCGACGCGATCATCGCGGACATCAAGGATTGCTACGCGCGCGGCCAGCCGGTCCTGGTCGGCACCACGTCGATCGAGAATTCCGAGCTCCTGTCGACTTACCTGCAGAAGGAAAAATTGCCGCACGAAGTGCTGAATGCCAAGCAGCACGCACGCGAAGCGGAAATCGTCGCGCACGCCGGCCGGTCCAAGGCGATCATGATCGCCACCAACATGGCGGGCCGGGGCACGGACATCGTGCTGGGCGGCGTGCTGGAGCCGCTCATCCTCAAGGTCCGCGACGACGAGTCGCTGCTGCCCGAGGAAAAGGAGCGCGAGATCGCGAAGATGCGCGCCGATTGGCAGGTGCTGCACGTGGATGTGGTCAAGGCTGGTGGCCTGCACATCATCGGCACCGAGCGGCACGAGTCGCGACGCATCGACAACCAGCTGCGCGGCCGCGCCGGGCGCCAGGGTGATCCGGGTTCGTCGCGCTTCTATCTTTCGCTCGAGGATCCGCTGCTGCGCATCTTCGGCGGCGAGCGGCTTGGCGTGATCATGCAGAAGCTCAAGATGCCCGACGGCGAGCCGATCGAGCATCCGATCGTCAATCGTTCGATCGCCAAGGCGCAGAACCGGGTCGAGTCGCGCAACTTCGACATCCGCAAGCAGCTGCTCGAGTACGACGACGTGGCCAACGACCAGCGCCGCGTGATCTACCAGCAGCGCAACGAGCTGCTCGAGGGCGACGATGTCGCCGACACGGTTCGCAACATGATCCGCGGGCAGATCGAGGACACGGTCAAGCTGTACGTGCCGCCCGATTCGGTCGAGGAGCAATGGGACGTGCCCGGGCTCGAGACCGCACTGGCCGCCGATTACCAGTTGGCGCCGCCGATCGCCAACTGGATGCACGAGGACGCCGACCTGACCGACGAAACAGTGCGCGAGCGCATCGCCGACATGGCCGCCAAGGCCTGGAGCGACCGCGCGGAAGCCGTGGGCCCCGAGCTCATGCGGCAGTTCGAGCGCAACCTGATGCTGCAGACCGTCGACCATCATTGGCGCGACCATCTGTCGTCGCTCGATCACCTGCGGCAGGGCATTCACCTGCGTGGCTATGCGCAGAAGAATCCCAAACAGGAATACAAGCGCGAGGCCTTCGAGTTGTTCGCGGAGATGCTCGACCGCATCAAGCAGGACGTGGTCAAGGTCGTGCTTACCGTGCAGGTTCGCGGCGAGGAAGACGTGCGCGCGGTCGAGGAAGCCGAGTCGGTCACCAACGTCCGGTACCAGCACGCCGACTACGAAGAAGCGCTGGCCGCCACGGCGGCCGACGGCGATGTGGCGGTCGCAGCGGCGCCTCCTTTCACGCGCGCCGGCGAGAAGGTCGGTCGCAACGACCCGTGCCCTTGCGGCTCGGGCAAGAAATACAAGCACTGCCACGGCCGGATCTGAAGCGCCGTACCCGGCCGCACGGTTGCGTCGATGCCCGTTCTCTACACCCCGCCCACGCCTGCGTCGTTGCTGCCCGTTCCCGGCGTCATGCTCGGCACGGCGGCCGCCAGAATCAAGGCGTGGGCCCGCGACGACGTACTGCTGGTCGTCTGCGCGCCCGGCACCGTGGCCGCAGGCGTGTTCACGCGCAACCGCTTCTGCGCGGCGCCCGTCATCGTGTGCCGGGAACATCTGCAGAAGCAGCATCGCGGCGGCGCCGGCTTTCGCGCACTGATCGTCAACGCCGGCAATGCGAACGCAGGCACCGGTGAACCCGGATTGGCCGATGCGCGGGCGGAGTGCGCCGCCGTGGCCCGGATGCTCGATTGCGCGCCCGAGGAAGTGCTGCCGTACTCCACCGGCGTGATCATGGAGCCGCTGCCGCTGGACCGCATTCTTGCGGGCCTGCCGGCGGCGCACGCGGCGATGCGCGCCGATGGCTGGTTTGCCGCCGCCAGCGCCATCATGACCACCGACACCGTGCCCAAGGGTTCGTCGCGGCAGGTCGTGATCGATGGCGTGACAGTCACCGTCACCGGCATCGCCAAGGGCGCCGGCATGATTCACCCCGACATGGCCACGATGCTGTCGTTCATGGCCACCGATGCGCCGGTCGAGGCGGCTTTGCTGGCGCAGATCGCGCGCGAGGTGGCGGACGTTTCCTTCAACGGCGCCACCATCGACGGCGATACGTCGACCAACGACAGTTTTGTCCTGGCCGCAACCGGCCGTGCCGCGTTGCCGCCGCTGCGCGATCCGGCGGATCCGCGAATGGCGATGAATTTGGTGGCGCCCATTCGCCGCTGGTCAAGACCGCGTTCTTTGCCTCCGACCCCAATCTCGGGCGCATCGTGTGCGCGATCGGCAATGCCGCCGCACCGGATCTCGATCCCGCGGGAGTCTCGTTCTGGCTCGACGACGTCCTGGTGGTCGACCATGGCGGGCGTTCGGCGGCCTATCGCGAGGAAGACGGCAAGCGCGTGATGCTGCAGCAGGAAATCGGCATCCGCGTCGCGCTGTCGCGCGGCGCGGCGGCGGCCACGGTGTGGACCTGCGACTTCTCGCACGACTACGTCTCGATCAATGCCGACTACCGGTCCTGACGCGACCGCCGCGCTGACCGCGCTGATCGTGCGGGCCGAAGTGGTGCTGGCGCGGGTCGAGGCCTTGCTGCCGGCTACGGATCTCGCTGTCGACTGGAAGCGCGTGACCGCGGCACGCTGGCGCAAGCGGGCGGGGCGCGGTTATCTGCAGCCCGTTGCGCATCCGCATCTCATCGATGGCGACGCACTGGTGGCCATCGATGCGCAGAAAAAAATCATCGACCGCAACACGCGCCAGTTCGTCGCCGGCGTCCCTGCCAACAACGTGCTGCTCACCGGCGCGCGCGGCACCGGCAAATCGTCATTGGTCAAGGCGATGCTGGCCAGGTATGCGACAAAGGGGCTGCGCCTGATCGAAGTTGACAAGGCCGATCTCGTCGACCTGCCGGACATCGCCGAGCGCCTGGCCGGTCGCCCCGAGCACTTCATCATCTTCTGCGACGACCTCACCTTCGATGCCGGCGATGCCGGCTACAAGGCGTTGAAGGTGATGCTCGACGGGTCGATCACGTCCGGCGCGCCGAACATCGTCATCTACGCGACGTCGAACCGCCGGCACCTGCTGCCCGAATACTTCAGCGAGAATCTGGAAACGAAACACGTCGGCGACGAGGTCCATCCCGGCGAATCGGTCGAGGAAAAAATATCGCTGTCGGAGCGCTTCGGCCTCTGGGTCTCGTTCTATCCGTTCACGCAGGACGACTACCTCGCCGCGGTGCGGGGATGGCTCGCGCATTTCGGGGTCAAGGCTGCGGCTGCCGGCCGCGACGACGAGGCCCGCTTGCGCGACGCGCTGCAATGGGCGCTGCAACGCGGTTCGCGCAGCGGCCGTGTCGCCTGGCAGTACGCCCGCAACGTGGCCGGGTCGGAAGCAACGAAGCCACATCGAAAGTGAGCGGCGCCAAGGTCCACGTGGCGGCGGCCGTGCTGGTGCGCCCGGATGGACAGGTCCTGCTGGCCCAGCGCCCGCCCGGCAAGGCCTACGCCGGCTACTGGGAATTCCCGGGCGGCAAGCTCGAGCGCGGCGAATCGCCGCACGCGGCTCTGGTGCGCGAACTGCGCGAGGAACTGGGCATCGAGGTGCGCCGTGCGGCGCCGTGGCTGGTGCAGGAGTTCGTCTATCCGCACGCGCACGTCGAGTTGCATTTCTTCCGCGTGTTCGAGTGGGATGGCGAGCTGTTCGGGCACGACGGGCAGGCGTTGGCATGGCAGACCCCCGGCGCATGGGATGTCGCGCCGCTGCTGCCGGCCAACACGCGCATCCTGTCGGCGCTCGCGTTACCGCCGATCTACGCGATCACCAATGCGGCTGCGCTCGGCGAGGACGCGCTGGTGGCGCGTGCGCGCGCCGGATTTGCCGCGGGACTGCGGCTGCTGCAGGTTCGTGACAAGGAGTGGCCGCTGGCACGGCGCATGGCGCTGGCGTCGCGCCTCGTGCCGCTGGCCGCGGCATACGGTGCGGCGGTCCTGTTCAACGGCACGGCGGAGGAGGCGCGCGCGGCAGGTTGCGCGGGCGTTCACTGGAGCGCGGCCGCGCTCGATGGCGCTGCAGAGCGACCAGCGGACCTGTTCGTCGCCGCCTCCTGTCACACGGCGGCTGAACTGGCGCGCGCCGGTGCGCTGCAACTCGATTTCGCGGTGCTTGGACCCGTCGCGCCCACGCCCTCGCATCCCAGTGCGGCGACGCTGGGATGGGATGCCTTCGCGGCGATCGCGGTGGACACGCGCTTGCCCGTCTACGCGCTGGGTGGACTCGGCCGTCGCGATCTGCAGGTCGCGATCGCGCACGGCGCGCAGGGGGTCGCGCTGATGCGCGGCAACTGGACCGACGCCGCCTGATCAGTCGTCGCGCTCGCGCGACACCGGCACGTTCGGTTCGGGCTCGTCATCCGCCGGGTCGGCTGCCGCCACGCGATAGCGCTCGTCTGCCCAGGCGCCGAGGTCGATCAGCTTGCAGCGCTCCGAGCAGAATGGCCGGAACGGCGATGCGGCGCTCCAGGTCACCGGATGGCCGCAGGTGGGACAGCTGACGACGCGTGGCGTGACCACCGGGATGGCGGCCCGCTACAAATTGCAGAACATGAGGTCGAACTCGACATCGCGTTCGAACACGCTGCCGCGGTCCAGTCCCGACACGCCGAGGAAGCGGATGTTGAGCGCGTATTTGTTGGCGCTGATTTCCGGGACGCAGGCATGCTCCCTGGCAAGGGTCAGCCGCAGAAGCTGCGCCACCTTGGTGGTGGTCAGCATCAGCTGGAATACGCCGCGATAGGCGGTGTGGCGGCTGGCGCGGCCGTTGTCGCGCAACAGCTTCAGCACAATCGCGGAACCCGCGCGGGTCGGCGCGAACGGCTCGATCCAGCCCTTGAGGTCATTGCGGCGGGCGCCGGGATCCTGATGCAGCCACCAGTGGTAGGCCGGCAGGTCGAATTCGCAGACGCCACCGGGAATGGCCGTGCGCTGCTTGATGGCCATCAGCCATTCGTTTTCGCGCAGGTGCGCCCCCACCTTGCCCGCCTGTCCCAGCAGCTGCCCGTTCACGCTGTCGATCTGCGCCAGCAGCACGTCGAGTTCCTGCTGGTCGATCTGCACGTTGTTGCGCAGCGGTCCAAGCATCTGCTTCTGCCGCTCCAGTTCCTGCAGCAGGTCGGTCTTCAAATCCGCGCGCGCGGCCACGTCGGCGATTTCGAACAGCGCGAGCAACGCGGCATGATGATCCGGGGCGCCTTCCTGCGCGGCGAAGTAGCCGACGCGCCCGAACAGGTCCTCGAGGCGCATCAATGTGCGCACGCGTTCGTTCAGCGGATGTTCGTAACGTATCACTTCGGTTCGGCCTTGCGCGAGTCTGCACCATTCTCCGGGGAACTGCGCGCCGGTTCAAGGGTGTTGTGCTGCCGCGCCGCGATCCGGTAGAAGGCATCGAGCCTTGCCACCTGCGGCGCGATGGCCGCGCGGAGGCCGGCATTGTCGATCACGTCGTCGGCGCGGGCGAGCCGCGCGGCGCGCGGCAGCTGGGCGGCCATGATCTCGCGCACGGCGGCGGCGGACAGCGCGCTGCGCGCCATCACGCGCTCAACCTGCAGTTCTTCCGGACAATCCACGACCAGGACCCGGGCGACGCGCGGCAGCATCGTTTCGCGTTCGAGCAGCAGCGGCACGCTGAGGAGTCCGTAGGGTCCGGTCCATTGCGCGATGGCGGCATCGAGCACCTCGTGGATCAACGGGTGCAGCAGCGACTCGAGGCGCCGGCGCTGCGCAGGATCGGCGAACACCGTTTCACGCAGCCATCGCCGGTCGAGCGACCCGTCGGCCGCTGCAGCCTGCGGGCCAAACGCCGCCAGCACCGCCCGGTGCCCCGGCTGCTCCGGCGCGGTGACCGCATGAGCGGCTTCGTCAGCGTCGGCGAGGTCGGCGCCAAGCGCAACAAACGCCCTGGCGACCTCCGATTTTCCGCTTCCGATCCCGCCCGTCAGTCCGACGACGTAGGCCATCAACCGGGGAAGTAGACCCTGAGCATCGTCGGTCCGAAGAAGAGGGCGACGGCGCCAGCGATGGCAAGGTAGGGGCCGAAGGCCAGCGGCACATTGTGGTCGCGTCCCTTGAAGGCGACGAGCGCGATGCCGATGAAGGCCCCGACGACCGACGAGCCGAGCACGATCAGCGGCAGCATCTTCCAGCCGAGCCATGCGCCAAGCGCGGCGAGCAGCTTGAAGTCGCCGTAGCCCATGCCCTCCTTGCCACGGATCAGCTTGAACAGCCAGAAGATCGTCCACAGCACGAGATAGCCCGCGATGGCGCCGACGACGGCTTCCTGCAGCGGCACGAACAGTCCGTACAGGTTGGCGATGAGCCCGCCCCACAGCAACGGCAGTGTCAGGTTGTCGGGCAGGAATTGCGTGTCGAAGTCGATGCCGGTGAGCGCCAGCAGCGTCCACAGGAAGGCACACGCGGCCACACCTTGCCAGGTCGGACCGAATTTGTAGATGGCCGCTGCCGCGAGTGCCCCGCCGAGCAGTTCGACGACAGGGTAGCGGGCCGAGATGGCCACGCCGCACGCCGAGCACTTGCCGCGCAAGGCCAGCCACGAGACGACGGGAATGTTCTCGACGAGCGTGATCGGGTGGTTGCACGCGGGACACGCGGAACGCGGCACCGCCAGGTTGTACCGCGGCGTCTCCGGGACGGTCTCGCCGCGCAGTTCGGCGGCTTGCGCGTGCCAGCCGCGCTCCAGGATCTTCGGCAGCCGATGGATGACCACGTTGAGGAAACTGCCGACGCACAGGCCGACCGCGGCGGCCACCACGGTGGCGACCACCGGATCGAGGAACATGGACGGCATCGGCGCGAGTTAGCTCGCGGCGTCAGACGACCGAGCCGAGCTTGAAGATCGGGAGATACATCGCGACCACGAGGCCGCCGATCACGACACCCAGAAACACGATGATGAGGGGCTCAAGCAGGCTGGACAGCGCCGCCACCGCATCGTCGACTTCGCGCTCGAAGAATTCGGCAACCTTGCCCAGCATGTTGTCAAGCGAGCCCGACTCTTCGCCGATCTGGATCATCTGCAGCACCATCGTCGGGAAGAGGCCGGTGTTGGACATCGAATTGGTGAGGCTCGTGCCCGTGCTGACTTCGGTCTGGATCTTCTTGGTGGCCGCCGCATAGACCGCATTGCCCGCGGCGCCTCCCACCGCATCCAGCGATTCGACGAGCGGGACACCGGCTGCGAACATGGTTTGCAACGTCCGCGTCCAGCGCGCAATGGTGGCTTTTTCGATCACGGGACCGATGATCGGAATTTTCAGCATGATCCGGTCGAAGCCGTAGCGAAAGGCTGCCGATCGCCGCAGCATGATGCCGGTGCCCACGACCGCGCCGATGATTACGAGGAACGCGAGCCACCACCAGGTAATGACAAATTCGGAGATGGCAATCACAATCAGCGTGGGCGCAGGCAGGTCGGCGCCGAAATTCTTGAACACGGCCTTGAATGACGGAATTACAAAGACCATGATGATCCAGATCACGACGATCGAAACCACGATCACCGAGATCGGATAGAACAGGGCGGACTTGATCTTGCCCTTGATGGCCAGGATCTTTTCCTGGTAGGTGGCGAGACGGTCAAGGATGGCATCGAGCGTTCCCGACGCTTCGCCGGCTGCCACCAGGTTGCAGTACAGGTTGTCGAAGTGTCCCGGGTGCGCGCGGAAGGCCTGCGCCATCGACGATCCGGCCTCGATCTGGCCCTTGATGTCCATCATCAGGCGCGAGAAGCGCGCGTTGCTGTGCCCGCGCGCCACGATCTCGAAGGATTGCAGCAGCGGCACGCCCGCCTTCAGCATCGTCGCGAGCTGGCGCGTGAAGAACGTGATGTCCTTGGCGTTGACCTTGCGGCCGCCGCGGAAGCTCTGCTTGCGCAACTTGACCACGCGGATGCCCTGGCGCCGCAGGTTGGTCGTGACGACGGTCTCGGAGGCGGCCTTCGTTTCACCGCGCACCTGGCGGTTGCTGCGGTCGACACCTTCCCAGATGAAGGTGTATTCCTTGACGTCGCGGCGTTGGGCGGTGGTTGTTGCGGTGGCCATGGCAGTTGTCCTGGAGCGGCGCGGTTGCCCGTCACTCGTTGGTGATCGCCTCGATTTCCTCGAGGGAGGTCATGCCGGATTTCACTTTCAGCAGTCCCGATTGGCGCAGGTCGCGCACGCCTTCCTTCCGGGCCTGCACCGCGATGTCGAGGGCATTGCCGTTGCGCATGATCACCTGGCGCATGTCGTCGGTGATCGGCATCACCTGGTAGACCCCGACGCGACCCTTGTAGCCCGAGCCCTTGCACTGGTCGCAGCCGATGGGGCCCAGCGGTTGCCACGAGCCATCGAGATCCTCGGCCGTGAAGCCTGCGCTCAACATGGATTCAGGCGGGATATCCTTGGGTCGCTTGCAAGCGGAACAAAGGCGGCGACCCAGTCGCTGCGCCGTGATCAGGATCACCGACGAGGCGATGTTGAACGGCGCCACGCCCATGTTGAGCAGGCGCGTCAATGTCGTGGGCGCGTCGTTGGTGTGCAGCGTGGACAGCACGAGGTGGCCGGTCTGCGCCGCCTTGATCGCGATATCTGCGGTTTCGAGGTCGCGGATTTCGCCGACCATGATGATGTCCGGATCCTGCCGCAGGAATGATTTCAAGGCGACCGCGAAGGTGAGGCCGGCCTTGTCATTGACGTTGACCTGGTTGACGCCGGCCAGCTGGATTTCCGCCGGATCTTCCGCAGTGGAAATATTGACGCCTGGCTGGTTGAGGATGTTGAGGCACGTGTACAGCGACACGGTCTTGCCGCTGCCGGTGGGACCCGTGACCAGAATCATCCCGTAGGGCCGGCCGATCGCGAACACCAGCGCCCGCTGCTGGTCGGGCTCGTAGCCCAGGGCCTCGATGCCCAGCTTGACGCCGGCCGAGTCGAGGATCCGCATCACGATCTTCTCGCCGTAGAGCGTGGGCAGCGTCGATACGCGGAAGTCGATCGACTTGCTCTTCGACAGCACGAGCTTCATGCGCCCGTCCTGCGGAATGCGCTTTTCGGAAATGTCGAGCCGCGAAATTACCTTGATGCGCGAGGAGACCTTGTCCTTGATGGCGAGTGGCGGCTGCGCGATCTCGGACAGGATGCCGTCGATGCGGTAGCGCACGCGATAGTACTTTTCATAGGGCTCGAAGTGG
>JBKJSU010000278.1:0-7557 GCA_046594415.1 Casimicrobiaceae bacterium
CGACACCAATCCGATGCCGTCGATGGGCTCCGAGGACTTTGCGTTCATGCTGCAGAAAAAACCCGGATGCTACATCTGGCTGGGCGGGGGCCGCGGCCCGGGGACGCCCAACCTGCATAATCCGTATTACGATTTCAACGACGAGGCGTTGCAGATCGGCGCGAGTTATTGGGTGACGTTGGCGGAGCAGCAGTTGCCGGCAGCAACCTTGTAGGCGAGGCCGCAGCCTCGCGGGCAGTTTAAGCAGGGTCCGCCTCGGCTTCAGTCCCGGCCGCGTCCGACGCCCCGGACGAATCCGTGGGCATTCCGTGGGGGCCGCCCCCACAGGATCTCTCCAACCCCGGCACTTTTGCCGAGGGTCCATCAAGGAGAGATTCCATGAAATCACGCAAGCAATACCTGACGGAACCGGAAGAGCAACGCTGGCTCAACGCGTCGCCGTGGGCGGCCATCGCGGGCGGCGCCGTGGTCATCCTGCTGCTCATTGCAATGGCCGTGTTCACGCCGGGCGAGCGCCCCGCCCACGAACTCGAGCAAGCCGACGCCACCATGGTCGAGATGCCGATCGCGACCGTGCCGCTGCCGCCCTTGCCGAGCGCAGCCGACATGCCACCCACCCCCGAAGAACAGCCCCCCACCTTCTAGAGGACCACCATGAACCACGAAGCCATCAGTCAGATTTTTTTTGCCGAGCGCTACACCGTGACCGCCGATGAAACTGCACAGTGCCTGTTCCAGCGGCTGCACCACGGTGGCGAGTATGCAAGTCTACTGGTCGATGCCATGGCCACCGGGCACCTGCTAGCGTTGCTCGAATCGCTTTGCCTGCGCGAGATGCATCGCTACATCGACAGGGACGCGGAGGTCGTCGTCGGCAACGCGATCGAGTTTCGCCATTGCGCGCCGATACCCCGCGGCGCGGAGCTCACTATCCGAGGCTGGGTCGAGGGCATCGGGGAGCGCGAAGCCACCTTCTACCTGCAGGCCCACGACGAGCATGAGAAGGTTTGCGAAGGAACGTTGCGACTGGTGGTGGCGCGGCGGGCGGAGTTTGCCCGCCGCATCGATCGCAAATGCGAGACCATCGCCCGGCGCGAACAGCTGTTTGTCGCGTAATGGTGGCCTCACACGAACGGCTCCTGACCAGCGGCGCCTCGCGCGCCCGTTTGTGTGCGGCGCATCATTTGCGTATCAACACCACCGTGTCTAGGATGGCGGACCGCGGCGCAGGCACGGGTCTTCGAATTCGGATTCCGACAAACCGCAGCGCTCGGCGCGCGCCGCCGAACATGACGAGGATTGCCATGCACGCTACCCGCAAGATTTTGATCCTCGGCGCGTCCTACGGGTCGCTGCTCGCCAGCAAGCTTTTGCTGGCGGGGCACACAGTGCACCTGGTCTGCCTTCCCGCCGAAGCCGAACTGATGAACAGCGAAGGCTTCCGGGTGCGCCTTCCGGTCAAGGGCCGCCAAGGACTCGTCGAGATCGATTCGCGCAAGCTGCCCGGCAAGATGACCGCCGGCGGGACGGACGGCATCAACCCTGCCGACTACGATCTGGTCGCGCTCGCGATGCAGGAGCCGCAATACCGTGCGCCCGGCGTCCGCGAACTCATCGCAGCGGTGGCCAAGCAGCGGGTACCCTGCATATCGATCATGAACATGCCCCCGCTCACCTTCCTCAAGCGCGTTCCCGGTGTCGATGCCGACGCCTGCCGCGACTGCTACACCGACCCGACCGTGTGGGACGAATTTGACCCGACGCTGATGACGTTGTGCAGTCCCGACCCACAGGCGTTTCGTCCGGCGGACGAAAAGGTCAACGTACTGCAGGTCCGCTTGCCCACGAACTTCAAGGCAGCACGGTTCGATTCCGACGTACATACGGAAATGCTGCGTCAATTGGAGGCTGATATCGCGGCCGTCCGTTTCGACGCTCCGGAGGAAAAACTCGAGCTGCCGGTCAAGCTCAAGGTGCACGACTCCGTCTTCGTACCGCTCGCGAAATGGGCCATGCTGCTCGCCGGAAACTATCGTTGTGTGCAGAAGGACGGCATGCGCTCGATCCGCGATGCGGTGCACACCGACATCGATGAGTCGCGCGCTGTGTACGAATGGGTGGTCACGCTATGCGAGTCGCTTGGCGCGAGTCGCAACGACCTCGTGCCGTTCGAGAAATACGCCAATGCGGCACAATCACTCGCCAATCCTTCGTCCGCCGCTCGCGCGCTCGCGGCCGGCGCGACCAATATCGAGCGGGTTGACCGTCTGGTGCGAACCATAGCGACGCAGAAAGGCATGGGCAACGCCACCGTGGATCAGACGGTTGCGCTCGTCGACGGTTGGCTCGACGCCAACCGGAAGAAAGCGTGATCCGCTCAGTATTGGCGGGACTACAAGCTCGGCTGCGCGGCGGAGAACGCCGAGAGATTCGCGACGTCCTTTGGCGTCAACGCGTGCGCAAAGCCCCGCATGCCGGCGTTTTTGCGCGCGCGGGGGTCCATCGCCACATCACATCGTGTCGGCCCGCGTCTGCAACCGCTACGATGCCACCCAGCCCACCTTCACGAAACAGTCATCGAACCACGACGCCTTCAACGCAAAGACCCCGTTGACATTGAGCTCGACCTCGGCTGCGCCATTGGCGCCGGGCCCGGGGCGCCACGGGTTGGAGGTATGACCCTCGCTGCAGAACGGCGCGCTGCCCCAGGGATTGCGCAGCACGACATAGTCAGGGTTCCTGGCCGGCACGATGCCGAGAACGGCATAGGCATGGTTGGGCACCAAGCCCGTCCGTGCAAACCCCAGGGCCTTCAACTTGTTAAGGCTTTGCCATGCGGCAGCTTCCCAGGTCCAGGCCATCGTCGGGTCGCGCGTCACTCCGCGTTCATCACAGCGCGCCACCACCGCCGCCAGCGGTGTGGTGTTGTAGGGGCCAAGTTCTCTCCCCTCGCCGCCCGCCAGCGCGCAGCACGCCTCCTGCGGCAGCACGCGCTGTTCGGAGATGAGCCGGTAATCCATCGGCAACGGCTCCCGGTCGGGGTGCTTCGAGCGCCACATCACATAAGCCTTCTCGACCATCGCGACCCAAGCCTCGTCCTTGTCAGTGCAACGCCCGTAAACCGGAACGTCCTTTAATTTGGGCACGCGAGGCTCGACCCGCAATGTATCCGGCGCTCCTGCCGGGTTGTGAAAGGCAAAACGATAGCCCGCCGTCGCAATCTCCGGGTCCTCATGGCCACGGACCTGCTCGCTCCATTTTTCCGGACGCGACCACGCCAGCGCGATCAAAGCGGCAATCAGATAGCAATCGTCGGCATTGCCCTGCACCGGGTCGAGCCACGACACGCCACCGACAATGTTCTTGCCTATCGACGCGACGTAATAGTCCGGCACCAGAACGCCGGCGGCCGCCGCAGGATCATCGGGCGCGGTGAATACGGCGTCGGCGACCGGCAGCAGAATGGGCAGGATGCGCCGGAGCGCGTCTTCGTTGCGATACTCGCTCAGCGCCCGCTTGACCTCGTAGAGTTGCTCGATGTCTCGGTACGCAACCGGTCGCGCGTTGGCAAGCGCCTCGAAGATCTCCAAGCGCGGCGCGTTCCCTACCTCGGCCTCGAAGAGGTGGCGAACCTCCGTGACGTGAAAGGCGTCCTTCAGCAACTGCTCGACCGCCTTCCAGTCACTTGACGGCAGCAACTGCCCCTGGAGCAATTGCGCGAGCGCCACCGGATTGACGCCCCAATGAGGAGCCGGCGCAGGCATGTTTTCCTTAGAGAGGACCGGGACGACCGGGACTACCTCCAGGACCGATGTTGCGCTCGCCAGGTTCGCTCGCGGCGACCTGGACCACCAGCTGTTTGATCTTCCCCAGTTCCGTCCTGACTTCCGCGTTGACCTGCGCTTCCAGATTCTCAAGACGATTCACTATTTCGTAGAGCTGCGCCTTCTTGTCCGCCCACGTGGGATTGGGATCTGGCATGTTGCGTCTCCTGGCACTCAGTGCGGGCCGTTTACGCCGCGCGCGGTGGCGCCGACGTGCTGCGCAGCGGGACCCGCGGCCGCCGCCGCATAGCATTGTTCCTTGAGGCGTTCCGTCTCCGCCGAAGGTGCCACGGAGAGGACAATCGACAACATTTCCCGAACCCTGCGATACACGACCAGCGCTTCGCCATGGCGACCGTGCCGAAGGTGCACCCGCATCAGTGCGCGAGCCAGATCTTCCGAGGTCGAATCAACCGCGAAGGCGCGTTCCATGGCCGGCAGCAGGTGTGCGTCATCATGCCCCTTCAACATACTGTCCGCAGCAAGAAGTGTACTGCGTACGGCGGCGGTGACCGCCTCGCGCCCGGCGATCAGCCACGGGGGTGGATCTTCGTCGGGAAGATAGGGGCCGCGATACAGCTCCAATACCGCCGCAATCTCCGCCGTGACGGCTGCCACCGGTGGCGTTTTGCCGGCCACCGTCTGGTCGCGCTGCGCACCCACACGCCGTAACGCGCGCAGCAGCCGTGCAACATCGGTCCACACGTGGCGCGGGGAGAGGGCGAGCCGCCCCTCGGGCGTTTGCAGCGCAGCGTCGTCGGCCAGAAGCCGACGCACGCGCGAGATGGCCATATCGAGCGATTTCCTGCCATTTTGCGTATCAGCATCGGGCCAAAGGCGCTCGGCAACCCAGAGCTTGTCGACACTGTCGCGGCCCAGCACTGTTGCCGTGATCAAGAGCTTCAGGAGTTCGAGCGGCTTGTCCTGCGTCTTGTGCGATGGCGCATAGCGCTCGCCGCGAATCTCCAGCTCGAAACCGCCTAGCGTGCGGATGCGCACCGGCCATGGCCACGTGGGTCCCGCGTCCTCGGGCGGCAGCAGACGCTGGACCGCGATCACCCGGCGTACAAAGTCCGCTTCGATATCGTGGGCGAGTGCCCGTTCGCACAGCCGGGCAATCGTCCTCGGTGCCCGCGAAAATAGAAAAATGGATCCTGCCTCCGCCGCGTGCCCGAAGGCCCGGCGCAGTGCGTCGATCTCCTCGCCTTCCTCCGCAAGATAGGCCAGCGCGCCCTCCATCGCCAGTGCCACACCGCGCTGGCGTCCGCCAAGCCCCTGCAGCAGCAGCGCGTTCTGCGTCCTCGCCTCATCCAGACGATCGTTTGCCGCATAGGCGTTGATGGCTTCGAGCTGATAGGCTCGCGCCTTACCCGCGGTAAAGCCGGCGTGCTCCGCATGTTGAAGCGCCGCCTGCGCCCAATGCAGACCCTCGCGCGCCCGGCCCTGCAGCAACAGCACGCGGGCGCTGAGGCGCGCATGCTCGGCCTTCAGTGCTGGTGGCGCCGCAATGGCAAGCGTTTCCAGCTCGGCGAGTCGTGTGGCCGCTGCGTCGTGATCGTTGGCCCTGATCGCGGCATCGACTTCGCTCATTCCGAGTTCGAAGGCCACGCGGCGCGAGGCGGCGTTCTCCACCAGTGCGCGCGCCTTTGCCCGATATTCACGAGCCGCCTTGGGTTGCGCGTTCTCCTCGGCCGCGTACGCTGCGCTTAACCACCAGCGTCCGCGCTGCAGCGCGTTCGCGGTCGAGTTCTCGGCATGCATACGCGTTTCGACCACCATGGCCAAGGCCGCTTCGGCCGTCGTGAATATTCTTGCATGATCGATCAGCAAGCGGGCCGCCTCGACCGGTTGATCGGGCGTCAACCACGCGGCCTCGTCGTCGACCAGTTCACGCAGGCGATTGATGAGTCCTGCGGTGTCGAAGCCCGCGGGATAGCTGCCTTCGATGATGGCCGCGCAGACGACGCCAAGACAAAGCGAGGCCTCGTGCGGACAGCCGCGGGGGACCGGCGTTTCCCCTCCCACGCGCACGTGCCTCGCCAGCCACGCATCGAATGAGCGGATGTCTCCGTATTCGAGACCGAATGCAGTCACCACGCAAGCCGCGGCGATGCGCATGCCGCTTTCGTCCTGCGCCGCTTCAAAGTTGGCATAGGCGCGCTCGAACCAGCCGCGCGCCAACTCTTCATCGGCACCGAGCAGGGCCTGACCGGCCCAGAATCCAAGCCACGGCCTGCGGTCGACAAGTCCCGCCGGAAGCTGCCCCAGCGCACGCGTCAGCAGCGCCGCCTGGCCGCTGCGCGCCCAGGTCTCGGCCAGAGTGTCGAGCAGCCCGATGGCCGCCTCGGGGGCATCGCGCTCGACGTAGAGTGCGAAGGCATCTTCGCGGGCGCCGATCGTTTCCAATGCCTTCGCCGTGGCCAGTGCGTTGGACTGGACGGCTTTCAGGCCGCGCCTTTGCCGCAGCAACGTCTGCATGCCGCGGCGTAGAAGCCCGTGCGCTTCGAAGATTGGCGCCGGGTCGCCGCCGATCCGTCGCAAGAGCCCGCACGCCACCAGGGCCTCGATCTCAGCCGCGGCCGCCTCGCCCGCCAGAAGCTCCGCAAGTTTAACCGTGATCTGCGGCGCGAAGGCGGTTTTCTCGAGCAGCAACCGGCGCGCCGGCGTTGCCGCATGCAACAGGCGCTCCAGCAAATGCAAGTGAATCTGCTCGACGACTGGATGTCCCTGCGAGGGCGCTCGCTTCGACCCACGCAAGAGTTCGCAGGCCAACACCAGCGCTACCGCGTGCCCACCTGTCAGCGCCGCCAGCGTCTCGCCATCGGGTTCCGCGAGTCTTGCCGCCACGGCCAGTGCACGGCATTCATCGGGCGAGAACTGCAGTGACAGGTCGTTGCAGACCTGCAACTGGCGTGCGGCAATGGCATCAAAGAACGCTGGCGGCGCATTCTCTTCGGCGATAAACACGATGGCCACTCGTTCGCAGGCGGCCAGGGCGAAGCGTGCCAGGTTGCTTTGCCGAAGCTCGCTGTGGATGCGATGCACATCGTCGAAGACCAGCAGCAGCGCCGGCACGTTGCCGTTGCAGAGCATCGCGACAAAGCGGTCCGCGAAGGCCGCTTCGTCGCTGCCGTCCTCCGGCGTGAAACGGGGCAGCGGTGGCAGTTCAGGCACCGCCACCGCGAGCGCAGCAGCGAGGCTGCCGTGGAAGAATGCCGGATCGTCGTCGCGGCTATCGAGCCGATACCAGACGAACTTGCGACCGCTCCCGGCCGCATAGCTCGCCACCAACGTGGACTTTCCGGCCCCCGAGGGGGCGGCAAGCCACGTGGCGGGCGCCACGGTCTGCGCGAAGCGCGACAACAAACCGGCGCGCGCGACCATGTTGCTCAAGGCGGGAGCCGCAGTCTTGGCGGCGTCGGAGGGAGGTGGTCTCGCCATGGTCATCGGGGCCGGCAAAACATCTTGCCACAACCGGGCCGCGACTCAAGGACCCGGCTCCACGCGCAGCAGGCGCCCATTGTTTTCGTCGGTGAGAAGGTACAGGAAGCCCTCCGGTCCCTGCACCACATCGCGTACGCGGCCGACGTCGCCGAGATAGCGTTCTTCGTTGACGACGCGCGCGCCGTCCAATTGCAGCCGCACCAGCGCGCCGGGCGACAATGAACCGACGAAGAGGCTGCCCTTCCATGCCGGGAACGCGTTGCCGGTGTAGAACGTGGCGCCCGACGGC
>JBKJSU010000286.1:0-3977 GCA_046594415.1 Casimicrobiaceae bacterium
GAAGTGCGTGTTGGTGAAGGCCACCTGCTTCTGCCGGTCGAGGCTGTTGGTGGTGGAGCCGCACTCGAGGTCGATCGTGCCGTTGGCCATCAGCGGAATGCGCGTGGCCGACGTCACCGGATTGAGGACGACCTTGATGCCCGGCGTCTTCAGTTCGGTCCTGACCGCGTCGACGATCTTCATGCAGATGTCCATCGCATAGCCGATCACGGCCTGCTTGTCATCGTAGTACGAAAACGGAATCGAGGAGTCGCGATGGCCGATGGTGATCGAGCCCGAGTCTTTGATCTTCTTCAGTGTGCCAGTGAGTTCCTGTGCGGCAACGCTCACTGCAAAGGTGGCGGCGACGACGGCAAGCACTGCTTTGGGTAACAACTTCATTGAAACCTCCAGTGGCGCGACCGAGCGCGCGGCGGACAAGGATTCCACGTTAGGGGGGTAGGCCGCGGCACGCGCCGCCGCCTGATCATCAAACTGCAACCGTATATGGTATCCACCGATCCGGGACCTTGTCCACCGGACAGTAACGAGCCGGAAGGGGCGCCGGGGCAGCATCGCCGCCCCGCCTCTATAATCGGCCAATGCTGACCGCCCTCGCCCCCATCCTGACCATTGCCGCCCTGCGCTCGCTCGAGGCCGCGAATGTCGCGGCGGGCCTGATGGAGCGCGCGGGACATGCCTGTGCGCTGCACGCCGAACGGCTGCGCGGCGAGCGCGGCGGCCCCATTGTGGTCCTCGCCGGCCCCGGCAACAACGGCGGCGACGCGTTCGTCGCCGCACGCCTGCTGCGGCAGCGTTGCGAGGACGTCGAGGTGGTCTTTGCCGGCGATGCCGCGCGCCTGCCCCCGGACGCCGCGGCCGCGTATCGCAGTTTCACCGCTGCCGGCGGAACCACCGTGACGGTGCCGGGCGCGCGAACGCCGGCGCTGGTGCTCGACGGCCTGTTCGGCGTGGGTCTTGCACGCCCGCTGGCCGCCCCCTGGTCCGGTCTCGTCGAGTGGGCCAACGCATGCGGCGCGCCCATTCTCGCGGTGGACCTGCCAAGCGGACTCGATGCGGCCACCGGGCATGCGTTCGAGCCGGCCATCCGGGCACGCGCCACGCTGACGTTCATGGCGCTGAAGCCGGGCATGTTGACCGGCGACGGCCCCGACGTATGCGGCGCCATCGCCACCGATACGCTCGGCGTCGACGTCGGTGCCGCGCCCCACGGCGCGTGCCTCGTCTGGGCTGGCCTCGCGCCACACCTTCCCGCCGTCCTGGCCCGGCGGACGCGCAACGTCAACAAGGGCACTTTCGGCACATTGGGCATCCTGGGCGGCACCGAAGGCATGGGCGGCGCGCTGATCCTGGCCGGCCGGGCGGCGCTGCGCACCGGCGCAGGCAAGGTCTGGCTCGGCTTCCTGATGCCCAATCCGCCGAAGCTCGATACCGGCATGCCCGAACTGATGCTGCGGCACGCGGGCGTGGTGCTCGATGCCAACCCCGATGCGCTGGTCATCGGCCCCGGCCTTGGCACCAGCGAGGCTGCGCGTTCGTTGCTGACGCGGGCCCTGGCGTTGCCGATTCCCGTTGCGCTCGATGCCGACGCGCTCAACATCCTGGCCCGCGACGTCGCGTTGCAGGCGCTGGTGGCGCAGCGCACCGCACCCACGCTCGCCACGCCGCATCCGGGCGAAGCTGCCCGCCTGCTCGGCATCCCCACTGAAGCCGTGCAACGCGACCGGATGGCCGCGGCGCACGAATTGGCACGACGGCTGCAGGCCGGCATCGTGCTGAAGGGCGCCGGCAGCGTGATCGTCCACCGCGACGCATCGTGGGCGATCAATGCCAGCGGCGGCCCGGCCCTGGCCACCCCCGGCAGCGGCGACGTGCTGTGCGGATTGCTTGGCGCCCTGCTGGCGCAGCGCCTTCCCGCCCATGAGGCGCTGCCGTTGGCGGTGTGCCTACACGGCGCTGCCGCCGATCACCTCGTCGCCAATGGCATCGGCCCGCTCGGTCTCACGGCGTCGGAACTGCCGGACGCCGCACGCGCATTGCTGAATGCCGCGACGCACGGCGCCTGAGGTCTTGTTCAGGGCAGGAGAACGGTGGCCCCGGTGGTACCACGCGATTCCAGCACCCGGTGCGCCTGCGCCACGTCCTTCAATGCAAAGGTCTGCCGCGCCTCGGACTTGATCTTGCCTGCCAGCACCAGCCCGAACATTTCGTCGGCCATCGCGTTCAGGCTGGCGCGCGTCGCGGCGTAGGTGAAGAGCGTGGGCCGTGTGGCGAACAGCGAACCCTTCTGCGCGAGCAGGCCGATGTTGAAGGCGGCGATCGGGCCCGAAGCTGCGCCGAAGCTCACGAACATGCCGAGCGGTGCGAGGCAATCGAGCGACTTCGGAAACGTATCCTTGCCGATCGAGTCGTAGACAACTGGCACGCCCTTGCCGCCGGTGATTTCCTTCGTGCGCGCGACAAAATCCTCGCGCGTATAGACGATCGTGTGCGCACATCCGTGGGCCTTGGCAAGTTCCGCCTTGGCATCCGAGCCGACGGTGCCGATCATCGTGACGCCCAGAGCCCGCGCCCACTGGCAGGCGATGAGGCCCACGCCTCCCGCAGCCGCATGAAACAGGATGGTCTCGCCACCCTTCAGGCGAAACGTCTGGCGGAACAGGTACTGGACCGTCAGCCCCTTCAGCATCAGCGTGGCCGCGGTCACGTCGTCGATGCCGTCGGGAACCTTGACCATGCGCTCGGCCGGCACGATGCGCTCGCTGGCATATCCGCCGATCAAACCGCAATAGGCGACGCGATCGCCCACGCGCAGGTAGTCGACGCCGGCGCCCACCGCCTCCACGACACCGGCCGCCTCCTGGCCGATACCGGACGGCAGCGACAGCGGATACAGGCCACTGCGGTGATAGGTGTCGATGTAGTTAAGACCGATGGCCGTCTGCCGGATCCGGGCCTCGCCGGGACCCGGCGCGCCGACGGTGACTTCCTCGGCCACCATGACCTCGGGGCCCCCGTGTGCGTGAATGCGGATTGCGTATGCCATGTCATGTCCTTGTCGAAATTGGTTCAGGAAGTCAGTGCTCTAACGGTGGCGAATCCAGCGGCCGTCAGCAGCAGCGAGCCGGCGAGATGGGTGGCAGCCAGCAGCAGCCCAGTGGCGTATTCGCCGCGTGCAAGCAATGCGGTAACCTCGGCGGAAAAACTGGAGAACGTCGTGAGTCCGCCCAGGAATCCGGTGATGATGAAGAGCCGCCACTCCGGCGGCAACTCGGGCCGCGCCATGATCAGCGCGACGGCAATGCCCACCAGGTAGCCGCCGATCAGGTTGGCCGCGAGCGTGCCCAGCGGAAAGTGCGGCAGCCGCGGATTGAGCCAGATGGCGAGCCCCCAGCGCAGCCACGCGCCCAGCGCCGCACCGATGCCTACCGCGGCAAATTGAGCAACCATGGCAGGAGTCTAACGCAGGGCGCCGCTGCCTTGCATCGTCCATGCCCATTGCCGCCGCACACGTTGTCAGCAGCCGACGCCGCGATCGAGGGCGTAGGCGAGGCTGCGGCTGCGGCTGCGTTCGCGTTCGCGGCTGTAGGCAAGGCTGAGGCGAGGCTTCAGCCTCGCGGATCCTGCTAGCGGATGAACTGTTCGGCATACTCCGCGCCTAGACCACACGCCGCGTAGTGCGCGCGGCACATGTCGATCTTGGTCCACACATCCTCGTAGCCGTTCTGCCGTCCCTCTTCGTCGAGATAGATCATCGCGCCGCTGATGTTGAAGAAGGTGATCATTTCCTTGCAGTCTTCCGGCACCACCAGCGTGTGAATCTCGCCCGGCGGCTCATAGACGAAGCTGCCCTCCTCGGCGATCCAGTCGTGCTCCAGGTAGCGCCAGCGGCCCTTGATCACGTACCCGACGACGACCATCGGATGACGATGCCGGGACAGCATACCGCTGCGGCGCACGCGCAGCAGATTGCACCA
>JBKJSU010000301.1:0-4957 GCA_046594415.1 Casimicrobiaceae bacterium
CTACTACGTGCTGGCCAGCGAAACCGACATCGACGACACCGCCCGCTTCCTCTCGCAGCTTTCCTTCGGGCGCAAGACCGGCGTGGACATCGAGGGCGAACTGACCGGCGTGCTGCCGTCGCGCGAGTGGAAGCGTACCCGCTTCGCCGGTGAAAAATATCGCGAGGAGCATCGCAAGTGGTATCTCGGCGACTCCATTTCCGCCGGCATCGGCCAGGGCTATAACGCGTTCACGCCAATGCAGCTCGCCGAGGCCATCGCCATCGTGGCCAACGACGGCGTCGCGTTCAAGCCGCACCTCGTCAAGAGCATCGTCAACCTCAGGACCGGCGACGAGCGCAAGGTGGCGCCGCAACCCACGCATACGATTTCCGCCAAGCCGGAACACATTGCGTTCATCAAGAATTCGCTGGTGGGCGTCAACAAGGAAGGCACCAGCGCGGCGGCCTTCCTCAACGCGAAGTACGTGTCGGGCGGCAAGACGGGCACTGCGCAGGTCTATTCGCTCAAAGGCGAAAAGTACATTGCACACAAGATCGACGAGCGCCTGCGCGACCACGCGTGGTTCATTGCCTATGCGCCTGCCGACAAGCCGCGCATCGCGCTCTCCGTGCTGGTGGAAAACGGTGGCTTTGGCGCCGCCGCCGCCGCGCCCATCGCGCGCAAGGTGCTCGACTACTTCCTCATCGGCAAGACCGAGCCCGGCCCCGCGCCGGCGGTGCCGATCAAGGAAGGTGAGGACGTGACCGACTGATGCCGCTGTTCGAACTCGCCGGGCGCGCATGGGAAGCGCTGACGCGCCGCATCGACAACTTTCTCTTCGGTTGCGCGTTGGCGCTGGTGGGCGTCGGCATCGTCACGCTGTTCTCCGCTGCCGACCAGAGCGTCACGCGCGTCACCACGCAGCTCATGTCGCTGGGCTTCGCGCTGACGCTGATGTGGATCCTGGCCAACATCGCGCCACAGACACTGGCGCGCGCCGCGCTGCCGCTCTACGTTCTCGGCGTGCTGCTGCTGATCGGTGTTGCGCTGTTCGGCGTCGTGGTCAACGGTTCGCGCCGGTGGTTGAGCCTCGGGTTCATCCGTGTCCAGCCGTCGGAGCTCATGAAGATCGCCCTGCCGCTGATGCTCGCGTGGTATTTCCAGAAGTTCGAGGGCCGCATCAACTGGAAGGACTTCGGCCTGGCCGCGGTGCTGATCGTGGTGCCCGTGCTGCTGATCAAGCGGCAGCCCGACCTCGGCACCGCGCTGCTGCTGAGCGCATCAGGCTTCTATGTCCTGTTCCTGGCCGGCCTGTCGTGGAAAGTGATGATCGGCCTGGGCGTGGTCGGCGCCGCCGCCGGGCCCTTCCTGTGGACACATCTACACGACTACCAACGCGAGCGCATCCTTACGTTCATCGACCCCGGCCGCGATCCGCTGGGCGCCGGCTATCACTCGACGCAGGCCTCGATCGCCATCGGTTCCGGCGGCGTCATCGGCAAGGGCTGGTTGAACGGCACGCAGACACATCTCGACTTCCTGCCGGAGCGGCATACCGACTTTATCTTCGCGGTGTTCGGCGAGGAGTTCGGACTGATCGGTAACGGCCTGCTGCTGGTGCTCTACATCCTGCTGATCGGACGGGCGATGGTCATTACCGCCAATGCGTCGACGCTCTTTGCGCGGCTTCTTGCCGGCTCGATCACGCTGATGCTCTTCACCTATGCGTTCGTCAACATGGGCATGGTCAGCGGCCTGCTGCCGGTCGTGGGGGTGCCGCTGCCACTGATGTCCTATGGCGGCACCGCGCTCGTCTCGCTGTTCATCGGGTTGGGGGTGCTGATGAGCGTGCAGGCGCACCGCAAGCTCGTCAGCACATAGAGGTCGGCGCCGCAGCTCGTCCGCCGGCGCGCATCCGCCCGGCCGCCGTTTGTATGGCCGCGCCGTCCGCCCCGCCCCCCCAGGCGCCGCTAGGGCGCGTCGGACAGCGTCGGCGCCATCAGCCCGGCATGTGACGGGCCGTCGGGATTGCGCCGCGCCATGCGCGCTTTGACGAGGTCCAGCGCCGAGTGCTCGCACGGCGGCAACGCAACGTCGCTGCGGTCGAGCGGAGTCACCCGCTCGCCCCACCGGATCACGTGCGAGCAGAACGTGAGTCCGCCGCCGAACGCCGGCGTGAGCAGCAGGCTCGACGGCTGCACGCGCCCGGCCTCCAACGCCTCGACCAATGCAACGGGAACGGTTGCCGCCGACATGTTGCCGTACTTCTGCACGGTGACGAACACCTTCGCCATGGGCATGCCCGTCTTCTTCGCCACGAACTCGATGATCCGCAGGTTGGCCTGGTGGGGCACGACGAGGTCGATGTCCTGAGGCCCGAATCCGCTCTTGCCCAGCGCCTCGGCCGACGCCACCGCCATCCCCTCGACGGCGCGCTTGAAGATCTCGGGGCCGTCGAAGTCCCACAGCGTGTCGCCGTAGGTGACGTCGCCCTCCAGCGCATACACGAGGCCGGTGCCGCGCACCCGCAGGATCTGCCGGGCCTCCGCATAGCAGCCGAGCCTTTCGGCGAGGACGCCGCAGGGCGCGTCGCTCGCTTCCAGCACCACGGCCGCGGCGCCATCGCCGAACAGCACGGCCACGTTGCGGTTGCGCCAGTCCATGAACGGCGTGATGTTCTCGACACCCACCACCAGCGCACGCCTGACCACGCCGGTGCGGATCATCGCCGTCGCGGTCGACAGTCCATACAGGAAGCTCGTGCATGCGGTGTTGACGTCCATCGCTGCGGCATGGCCGCACTGCAGCCGCACCGACAGGCCCGATGCGGTGTTGGGAATCTGCTCGTCGTTGGAGCAGCTGCCGTAGACGATGAGCTCGATGTCCGAAGGCTTGAGGCCCGCGCAGGCCAGCGCCTGTGCGCCGGCGACGTGCGCCATCTCGACGCCGGTGACATGCGATACCCGGCGCTCGCGGATCCCCGTGCGCTGCGTGATCCACGCATCGTCGGTGTCGAGAATCGTGGCAATGTCGGCATTGGTCAGGATCGAGGGCGGCATGCATTTGCCCCAGCCGACGATGTTGGCGTACTTCATCGCGTCTCCTCCACGTGCATCTCGATCGCATCGCGCAATGCGTCAGGCTGGTGGTTCGTCACGGCCCGGGGCCAGCGTCGAAAAGCGGTACACGGCACGATGGCGGTATTCCTCGCCCGGCCGCAATACGATTGACGGAAACGCAGGCTGGTTGGGCGCGTCGGGAAAGTGCTGCGTTTCAAGGCACAGCGCGGCGTGCTTGCCATACGCCGCGCCGCCCTTGCCGATGAAGCTCCCATCGAGCTTGTTCGCCGTGTAGAACTGCACGCCCGGCTGCGTGGCATGTACGTCCATCACCCGCCCGCTCGCCGGATCGACCACCCGCGCGGCGTGCCGCAGCCCCGTACCCGCGCCGAGCACGAACGTGTGATCGAATCCGCCTTCGACGAGGCGCATCTGCGCGTCGGGCGCATCGAGGCGATCGCCCACGCGCACGGGCGCGCGCAAATCCATCGGTGTGCCGGCCACGCTGCGCAGCTCACCCAGCGGAATCGATGCCGCGTCGACCGGCAGAAATGCGTCTGCCTGCAGCGTCACGAGGTGATCGCGCACGTCGCCGCCGCCGGCCAGGTTGAAGTAGCTGTGATTGGTGAGATTGACCACCGTGGCGCGATCCGTGGCGGCGACCCATTCCAGCACCAATCCGTTGTCGTCGTCGAGCGCATACGTGGCCGCCACGCGCAACGTGCCCGGATAGCCCTCCTCGCCGTCCGGACTCACATACTCGAACCGCACAGCGCGGTCGCCTTCCACTTGCCACGTCCAGTTACGCCGGGAGAAACCGACGTTGCCGCCGTGCAGCGAATTGGGTCCGTTGTTGGCCGCCAACCTGTACTCGACCCCATCGAGCGTGAAGCGCGCATGCGCGATGCGATTGCCGACGCGGCCCACGGTCACGCCGAAGTTGGGATGGCGCACGAGATACGGCGCCAGCGTAGCGAAGCCGAGCACGACGTCGCCCAGGCGGCCGCTGCGGTCGGGCACTTCGAGTTTCTGCAGCAGCGCCCCCCACGACAGCAGCGTTGCGCGCATGCCGCGACGATTGGTGAGGACGATGGACGCCACCGCCGTGCCGTCGGGCGCCTGCCCGCACACCGCAACGTTCGCGCTCACGCGGCAACGCCTCGCGGGCTGCTGGCGCGGCGTGCGCGCCGCCACACCAGCGCATACACGGCGGCGTTGAGCGCAACGACCAGCGCGCCAAGCACGACCTGGATGTCGGGGGTCAAACCCAGGGGATAGATCACCGGCTCGAGATAGTGCTCGATGAAGCCCCCCGCATAGCCGGCACCGCCGGCACGCGCGCGCAGCATCTTCTCGAGCGGCGTCAACGGACAGATGGCGTGCGTGAATTCAAGCCACGCGACCCAGGCCACTGCGGGCACGTGCAACCACGCCCAAGTCGGCCGACGCCAGACGAGCGCGCCGCCGCCCACGACAAACAGGATGAAGGCCAGATGCAGCGCGACGGTCGCATCGGCGAGGACGCGATCCAGCATCGCGCGCGCTGCCGCCTATTTCCGGCGGGCGCGCGACTTGGCCGAACGCGACTTGGCGGGACTGGCCTTGGCGGAGGCGCGTTTCTCGGGTTCGGCCGCGGGTGCCTTGTAGTCGCCGATGATGCCCTTCACCGGGCATACCTTGAAGATCGGGCACTTCTTGCAACCGACGGCAATGGCGACGGGGCAGATGACCATGATGATGACTCCGGATCAAAGCGCTGCGGGACTGCGATCATGAGCGCGTTTGCGCCCGAACGCCAGCCCGTGGCCCGGCCGCCGGTGCCGCTTACGCGGCGTACCAGTAATAGTAAGTCGCAATGCCCAGCAGCGCGACTGCCCAGTAACCCGCCAGCGTGGCGCGCATCAGGCCCTTCCACC
>JBKJSU010000506.1:0-2854 GCA_046594415.1 Casimicrobiaceae bacterium
AACGCGTGCGCGAACTGTTTGCGCTGGGTGCCTCCGCCGTGCAGCTCGGCACCGCGTTTGCCGTCACCGCGGAGGGCGACGCCGACATCGCGTTCAAGCACGTGCTGGCCGACGCGAAGCCTGAGGACATCGTCGAGTTCATGAGCGTGGCCGGATTGCCGGCGCGCGCCGTGCGCACGCCGTGGCTGGAAAGCTATCTGCATCACCTGCCGAAACTCACGGCCGCCGCGCACAAGAAGCTGCGCTGCACATTGAAGTTCGACTGCCTGATCCAGTGCGGCCTGCGCGACGGCATCGCGAAGATCGGACAGTTCTGCATCGATACGCAACTGGCTGCGGCGTTGCGCGGCGATGTCGGCAAGGGGCTCTTCTTCCGCGGCGCCTCGCCGCTGCCTTTCGGCAACGAGATCCGGCCGGTGCGCGAACTCATCGACTACCTGCTGACCGGCGTGTGCCCGGCGCCGATGACGGCCTGACCGGGCCGCCGCACGTTGCGACCGGATGGAAGTGCCGGCGGGAAATCAGTACCATGGGCCTCGGATGCCGTTCCGCTCGCCTCGACCCGTAAGGACACCACCATGAAGAACTCGCTGCTTCTCGCTGCCCTGCTTGCGCTCGTCCTGGCCGGCTGCTCGCATCAGATGCGCTACCGGGACGGGTCGTCCGATCCGCTGAATCCTCGCGTCTTCGTCGTGGCCGGCCGCGGCATCGCGGTCAACCAGGAGCCGATCTACATCGCGCCGGAGGCGAGGAACGTGACGATCGTCTGGCAATTGCCGGCCGATTCCAAATACACGTTTCCGGACGACGGCATCGTGATCCGGGACGGCAAGGAAGAATTCAAGTGCGGCTTCGAGAGGGAAAACAAGCAGCGCTATGCGTGCGTGTTCGCCAATTCGCGGCCGGGCAAGTTCAAGTACACGATCAAGGTGCTGGACGACGGCAAGGCATTGCGTCCGCTAGATCCGTCGATCGTCAGCGACTGGTAGAGCCGTCGGATGACAGCGCCGCAGTTGGCGGCAGCCGCAACCACGCTTGCGCCGCGGTCATGATTTCTTCGTAAGGCGTGGCACGCGCGTCGAGTTGCGCGCTTGACCACCCGCCGCCAAGCGCATTCCTGGCGCGGCCGATAAGGGGCAGCAGAAACGCCTCGTCGGCGGGATGGCGATATAGCCCGATGCGTTCCGCCAGGTACTCGGCAGCGCCGAAGAATCGCGCCGCGGCACCCCAATCCTCGCGCATCACCGCCAGTCCCGCGCACACGTCCAGCAGTGTCTGCGCGGTGGATCGTGAGTCGATCTCATCAGCGATCGCGTGGACTTCGAGCAACATTTCACGTGCTTCCGCTCCGGCGCCTGCCAGCACCGAGACCATGGCAAGGTTCAGCAGGGCAACTGCAATGCTCGCGCGATCGTCCAGAGCACGCGCCAGGTCGAGCACCTGCTTGTACAGCTGCCGCGCAACGTCGAGATGCTCGTCAAGTCGCTCCAGCTGCGCAAGTTCGTTGAGAGCGGCTGCGATTTCCCGACTCTTGCCGATCGTGCGGGCCATAGCGACCGCTTCCGCCAGGTATTTTCGCGCCAGGACCCGGTCCCCCCGACGTATCGAAGTGATCGCAAGTGGTGGCAACACCGCCGCCATCGCCGGACCCTCATCCAGTTCGCGCGCGATCGCCAGGCATTCCTGCAGTTGGCTTGCGGCTTCGTCGAAGCGCCCCACGAACAGGCTGAAGCGCCCGGCATGGAACAATCCGCGACAGCGTGCAAGCGTGCGGTCCTGCGCGCCGGCGCGGGCCAGCGCTTCGACGGCAATGCGATGGCCGAGCCCGAACAGGCCGCGGTTGATCCAGTAGAAAATCATGGATCGCATGAGCTTGAATCCCTGCTCGGCGCCGCCCGGCGCGTGGTTGCAGCATTCATGCGCCGCGAGAATGTTGTCGAGATCGAGATCGAGCCGGCGCAGCCACTGCGCCTGGTTCGGGCCCGTCAGCTCCGGGCGAGCGGTTTCCGCCAACGCCACGTAGCAGTCGAGATGCCGGATGCGTGTGTCTTCGGCCTCATCGGAAGTGTCGAGTTTTTCCCGCGCGTACTGCCGCACCGTCTCCAGCATCCGGTAGCGTTCACCGCCTGCCTCGATCACCACGAGCGATTTTTCGACGAGCCGCGCGAGAATGTCGAGCACGTCCGCCTTCGCGATGTCGCCGCCCGTGCCCACGGCCTCGGCGGCCCCGAGTGTGAGGCCGCCGGCGCATACCGCGAGGCGGCGGAACAATGCGCGCTCGTCGTCGTCGAGCAGGTCGTAGCTCCAGTCGATCAGCGCCCGCAGCGTCTGTTGTCTGGGCAGCGCGGTGCGATCGCCGCCTGCAAGCAGCCGGAATCGGTCGTGCAGTCGCTCCGCAATTTTTTCCACCGACATCACCCGCACGCGGGCTGCGGCGAGTTCGAGTGCCAACGGAATGCCATCCAGCCGGCGACAGATTTCCGCGATGGCAACGGCGTTGTCATCGGTGACACGAAAAGCGGGCACTGCCGCCATCGCGCGGTCCGTGAACAGACGCACCGCCTCGCCCTGCGCAAACGAGGCGAGCGACGCGGCCGCGGCGGCATCGGGCAACGCCAGCGGCGGCAGCGAATAGGTTGTTTCACCGCGAATGTTGAGGTGCTCGCGACTGGACGCGAGGATCCGGACATCGGGCCCGGCCTCCAGCAGCATCCGCGCGAGTTCAGCGCAGGCCTGCGTCAGGTGTTCGCAGTTGTCGAGGACGACAAGCAGGTGCCGGTCGCGAACGAAATGCGCCAGCGCTTCCGGCACCGAATGTCCGGCATCCTCCTTCACGCCCAGCAGCGATGCCAGC